>JBBQCO010000001.1:0-98678 GCA_038318785.1 Desulfobulbales bacterium
CAGGTGATTCCGCAAACCGTCCAGCCTATTACAACTGAAAAACCGAAACCGGTTAATGGTGAAAAAACCAAGCAAAAGCTTGTGTGCCATGCATGCGGGACTTCGTTAACCTACAACGTAGCCAAATTTTGCTGGTTCAACAAGCCCAAGTTTGGTGGAAACATCTTCTGCATGGAATGCCAAAAAAAGGTCTGACTTTTACGAGGCATAGCCTTATTGGGTTTTCGAAGGATTTTACCGAGTGGCAAAGAGGTCTTGTAGGTTCAGTCAGTTAAATCAATGAACGCTGCAAAATATATACAGGCAAAGGTGACTTGGGGTGCCCTGGCACCATAATTTTGAAAACTACATTTTGGCTCATGTCGAGGATTCGGCATTAAACAGAGGGGATCCGCTGTGACATGTCAATGTTCCGATATGTATGAAATATCTAATTGACGTGCGAGTTGGAAAACACGATATACGCCCTTGATATAGGCGTTTTTAAGCGTCTATATCACAGGGTTTTGAGGCTTCCCCGATACACTATGCAGCTACCCCATTTTGCACCAGAATGGTTACTGGCTACGATGGTAGCTGGCTTGAATTGTCTCCAGATAAAAACGGGATTTCAACGGATGGAAATGGACTGCATCGGACTGTATTGGACGAAAGGGCACTAAGATATCCGTAAACCAAACCGTGTTGAGGGGTTTATCGGACAACATTTTGTCTTCGTACTGAGATTTGGTACCGAACGGTGAAATCTTTATCGCACTCCTGGAATCAAGAGTTTTGCTTGAGTACTGGCGACACGAGTACGAATCATATTCGTCCGTATGGTGCAGGGTATCAGCAATCCAGTCCAAACAGATTTAAATGCATCCAGAGGTTGCCTGAAAGACTTTAGACATGTTGAGAGAGGTGCGGGATTGGGGAGTGATAATAGAGGAAAGGCAAACTACGAACTGAATAAAAAATCCTCAGGAGTCCGAGACTGTCCGATGGCATCCGTCAAAAGAGTGTATGCTGGAATGTATGCCAAGCTTTCATTAAATAAAAAAACCCCAAGTAAATAAATTGCTTGGGGTATATAACTGGCGGAGAAGCAGGGATTCGGTCTGTTGATAAAATATTGCCTCTAAGTACTGGAAATTATTAGAACCCAAAAATAGATGTGTTCCATGATGTGTGACAGTTTGTGTGACAGTTTGTGTGACGTAAACCTCACCTAATTATTAATATATCCCCAAAGCAATATAAGTCAATATGCTTTCCCCTTCGTATCAACTTCCTACCATATTCAATCTTCTGTCGCCTGCTGTCTCTGTCTCATTTTGTCTGTAACTATCATAGAATCCTCTGTATCTTGCCTTCTATTGACTTTAATTTCAATATAGTGTATAGTTACTCCACGGTTAAATTCATTTGATATTCAGAAGATGGTCGGGGAGTGGTCAGGTTTAGGAGTGACTAATGAGCGATTTAATAAAAAAATAATCGAATATTAATCAAGTCCTAACAGTTTAGGTACATCTAAGAACATAAATAACATGTGAGCACAGAAGTATTATAAATAACAATGAAGCAGTTTAAAGATAACTATTGGAGGATGTAAAGATGAAGGTAATCAATATCAAATCGGTGCAGGACATGACAACATTCAGCAAGAACCAAATCAGGATTCTAAGCGAGACAGGGGATTTTCCCAAGAGCCACAAAATATCTGAGCGAAGAATGGTATGGATTGAACATGAGGTTATTGACTGGCTAAAGAAGAAATTGAATATGGTTTGATTATGAAAAAGAAGAAAATGTTGAAGCTTGAGGAACTGTTGAAGTACACAGGGTTGAATCTCGAAACGTTGGAATCTATGTTGAATAATGGTTCATTTCCGAAACCCTCTTTCAATGCTAAAAAATTACCTGAATGGAATAGAGATCGTATCTATATTTGGACTATACACAAAAAACAGTTTGAGCAAATCAGAAAGGATAAAGAAGCAGGAATCGAATATTAAAAAAGTAAACCCCCTAACGAATGTTTCATTAGAGGGTTGTTCAACAGGGTGCTGAGGATGTTACAATCTTATTTAGTGCCCTCACAAATTAACTTAGAGGATAACAAATGAGGTTTACATTATTAAAATCAGAAAATAATATAACAAAAACTATCGAATATGTCAATAAAAAGTTAGTCAAAACAGCAGTCGCACAGGTATATTCAGGAGTTGCTAAAAAACTTGATGTAAATTTTCATAAGTTTAAAGACATTTTAGATGATATTGAATCAAATGAGTGTGTAATTTTAGGAACAACTATATGGAATGAAAGAAAAGTTGTTGTAGAACCAAAGGAAGATGAGATTAGCAGGTCTTTGAAATACTTCAGTTGGGATGAACACAATCAGTTGATATATTTTGACTATGACGAAAGCAAACTTGGAAATATTACACCATTCGAGTTTATCGAAAAAATAAATGAGTATCTTCCGGGATTTAAGGATGTTAGAAAAATCATAAAATATTCCTCATCGGCTCAGATATACAAAGATGGTATTTTGTTATCTAAAGCTAATGGGTTTCACATATATTTTGTCGTTAACTGTCCTGAACGTATAAGGGATATCTTCGCAGGTACGGGTATCCTTCACAAAAGGTTATTCCCAAAATTCGGTTGGATAAAAAACAGTCGGCCAAATGATCCAGCCACAACCGCAATCTCTCAGTACGAACGGACGATATTCGATGGTTCTGTCTTTTCCCCTGAACGTATTGTCTTCGAGAATACTCCGATATTGGGAGAGGGTTTAGAGAAACGTAATCAAGAGGCTGAATTGATAGATGGTAATGATTTTCTTGATATCTCTACGGTAAAGACAATCTCAAAGGATGAAGAGAAAAGATATCGAGATGCTGTAAAATCGGCTAAAGAGGACAATTATAAATCTGAATATTATCGGGAATGTAAAGCTAAATTTGATACAAATATTCAAGGAAAGATGTCTGGCGGTTTCTATAAAAATAATTGTAAATTCAAAGGTTTATTACCTAAAGAGATTGTCAACCGTGAATGGAAATCTGCAACCTCTGGAGTTCTTCAAGCTGAATCTAAGGTTAAACTCGCAGATGGTTCGATGGTGTCAGTCAAAGATATATTGTCAGATCAGAAACGTTATCATCTAGTTGATTGCTTTGATCCTGCTGAACCTGATTATAGTAAAAGTCCCATAGCAAAAATATATTCAGATCAGGACTCACCGGTTATCAAGTCCTTTGCGCACGGTGGTATAATATTTTCTCTTGAAGAGTCGGTTAAGGTGGACAACTTTGAGTTACCGGAATATTGGCTCAGTCACATGTATCTTGATTACCATGATAAACGTAATGAGTTCCTTCATATTTTCGGCAGTCAAATCGAAACCATGTCTAAGGATGGTTTCATTTCTAGGTTCGCTGGATATTGGAATGAAGATGCTGACAAATCGATGGTGTCCTGGTGGCTTAATAAAAAGGAAAAACTAACTATTGCTGGAGATGGTTTTTATCCTGGAAAACCTGTTGTTTATGAAGATAATGGTTTATTGTTGAACTCATATAGACCTTCTGTTCTTCGCCTTGATCTACCAGAACCATCTTTCTTGGCAGCAGAGGAAGCAGCAAGACCATGGTTGGATCATATTAGAAAGTTGGTTTACCGATTAGATGATGCTGAAACCATTATTGATTGGTTCGCATATTTGATTCAGGAGCCTGCTGAACGGCCTATGTGGTGCCCCTTGATCTGTTCAAATACAAAGGGAGTAGGAAAGGACACCATAGTGGATATCTTTGCATCCTGCTTATCTGAAGAATATGTTAGGCGAGTACCAATTGAATCATTATCAGATGCGAACTTTTGGGGTGATGCTTTCTATCAGTCTAAACTTATCGTTGTATCTGAATGTGGAGGTGCTAAGGAAAGGTACAAGGTAAACGATACTCTGAAAAGTGCTATAACCGATACCCATAAAAGCTTGAACCGAAAAGGAAAGTCGATCACTAACGCCAAGATATTCGATGGTATTATCATGTTCAGTAATTACGATAATCCTTTTAAAATTGAATCCGGTGAGAGAAGATTCTTTGCAACCAAATGTACCTGGAACACTGCTGATGTTATGAAGCTAGAAAAAGCATTGTACTTCAAAAAATTAAGGGAGTTCTACCAAGACGAAAACAATATTAATGGTCTTTATTATTATCTTCTTAATAGAGATATCAAAAGCAACCTCAAAGGTGTAGCCAGAGAGACAGAAGTTCTTCGAGAAATTATCGATAATTCTGTATCAGATGTAGAACGATTCTTCGCTGATTTAAATAAACATCCTTGCAAGTTCTGGAATACTGAAGATATTGGCAGGCTATTTGAGGATAACGTCGGAAAGATATATGAATACAAGCGCTCCTTTGACTATCATATCAAACAAATGAAATCAACAAAATGTACTATCAAAATAAAAGGGAAAAAACAACGACTTAAAACCTTCGATAATGACTTGAATATTACCACTTCACAACTAAGAGAGCATATAGATATACATTGGGAAAGTTTGAATACCATCTCTGATCTATACCCTAATATTGACAGTGATATTGAGAGATTTAGTAATGACTGTATCGAAATTGTGAAAGAAAGTATGGAGGCAATTGTACAGGCTAATAATATTTCTCAAATGGTAACTTCGGAAGTGGAAGAAGATTATTTTAAAGATTGGAAATAGGCTGAAAGGTAATACATCGATGAGGGTATGGGGGAAACTCTGTACCCTTTTTTCAGTACCACAAAGTAGTATTCAATAAAAACTCTGTTCCCTAATTAACAACCTGACTTCAAGCACTTACGAGCAGGTTTCAAAAACAGTTCCCTTTTGTTCCCTCTTGTTCCCTCTTCTGTTCCCCAGTAACGACCTAACTTCAAGCACTTATGCAAAAGGGAACAAAGCTACCCTCTTTTTGGAGGTGCCAAAGACAGTTTCTGTTTTCACGATTAGTAGATTACAGCTATAAAGTACCCTATTGTTTATCCAGAGAGAACTTGCAAACATATATTAGATTTTGCTACAGCGGTTTTTCTCTGTTCCCTCGTTCCCTTTCATAAATTTATTAATTAACTATATGATATTACAGTATATTATGAGGGAACAGGGGAGGGAACAAGAGGGAACAAAAGGGAACCGTTTTCGCTCTGTGTTGTAACTCATTAATAAATCGATATTATTAATACATTGATTGGTAACTCCAGTACCACAATGTGGCATTCTCTTTATGGGTTCGGGAAAATTTGGAAAACGTTACCCATAAAGATTCGTCATCAATTCAATTAGGAGAAAACAATGAACACATTTAAGTCGATCTTTCTGAGTATCATCTTTGTATTTGCAACTCTAATGATTTCTTTCGCTGGTACTGGTACGAGTGTTGTAATTTTTAAAGGTCTTATGTTCAATCTTCCACCTACCTATGTCCTATATTCTCCTGATGGTGATAAGTCGGTAGACGAATCGTTAGTACTCAATCTCAGTGGGGATAAGGGGGCGAAAAATGATGCTTACTTGTTAACATCCGGTAATTCTGTGTTAACACTAAAAAGGTTTGATACAGGTGAAGATGGTACAGGATCTATTAAAGACTTTTCAGATAAGAAAGTTCAAGATACCATTAAGTATTTCATGGATTTGGAGTTGAAAAATATAGATGGTTCTGTCGGTGCTATAGAGAGTCGGAAGTATAATAACAATGGTATCTGGTGCATTGAAATCGATTACGAGGTCTTCAATATTGAAAAGCGAGGCTACAGGGGTTTTGGAAAGGCGATGATAGCATTCGAGGGTCAATATCTCTACGTCATTACTGCTCTCGGTCCCTTGGTCAATAATAGAGGGTACGGTGAGATTCTTCAGCAAGAGCAAAAGAAAATCCTCTACTCAATCCGCAGAACTAAGGGGGTGAAGTAATCAAAACCATTCTCCTAACACTCTTGGTAATCCTCTCAACATTCTCAGTCAGCTACGCAAGGCAACCAGAGGCGAATATAAAAACAACCTTAATTTAATATTCCGAAACTAGGGACTCGCTGGAGGTGACGCAAATAACAGCATTCTCAAGCAATCCTCAATTTATTCAGTGCCTTATAATTTATATCTCGATATGGACTGTGGCGATAATATCTATTAGGATAGCCCTATGAAGCCGCCAAATGCCCTGTGTTCGATTATCAGGGTTAAGCGTGATCTCTGATATTCAATGGAAGACTAAACCCTCATTAATATTATTTTTTTATCTGTTGGTAATTAATATCATATTCAAGTCGGTCAAACATTTTTTTTGCATCATCTAAAGGTTTCTTGCTTGTGTAACTTTTAATGCCCTCGTTCCCTTCGGCTGCATGTCCAGTATAGTATGCATGAGCTATTTCAGGTAATTCTAGGGTTTGGTTGAAATAATTTATAACGGTTTTTCGGAAGCTATGAAAAGAAACATTCTCAGATACCCCACATTTTTCTTGATATCTAATCCAGTGAGTCCCTATGGAACCAGAATATCCATTTCTCTCAGTATAGGAAACATCAAAAAGTTTTCTTTTTTTCTCCCTACAC
Organism: Desulfobulbales bacterium; assembly: GCA_038318785.1. Lineage (GTDB taxonomy): Bacteria > Desulfobacterota > Desulfobulbia > Desulfobulbales > Desulfobulbaceae > Desulfobulbus. The sequence goes on from JBBQCO010000001.1 coordinate 6,617, forward strand.
TTCACATAATTTAGAAACCCTAACTCTAAAATTCTGTGATGCACTGGGATGATTCTTTTAGATGATTCTCTTTTCACCCGTTTGTTAATATCACCAGTTTCTGAACTCATAATATCAAAAACCCATATTCCATCGACCTGCTTGATATCCTTTGGGTCTAGCTGGCAAATTTCATTGATTCTTGCGCCGGTGTGAAGAGCTATTAGAGGTATCCAGTAATGAGTGTCATCAATGAGGTTGTAATTTTCATTAAACAGCTTCTTTAACTGATCAGGTGTATATGGTTCTTTCCCTTGCTTTCTGGTGGTTCTGACAATTCCCCCTAGAGTTTTTGATAAATTTTCCGAACAATAATCATTGTCGAATAACCAATTAAGGTAAGTAACTATTCTGTCAGCATGTTGTTTTATCGTGTTGTTGGATATTGTATGTTCGATTGGGATTGTTTTTGTGTGCAGTTCCTTGATGGATAACTTGCTGTAATATTGATATCTTCTAGTATCAGGTACCTTCATGAGAAGTTCTTTGACTTTAACAATATCAGCTTTGGTTAGTAAATTTGATGGTTTATCAGTGAGTTCAACAAAATATTTTAAGGCATTGCGATACTTGTCTTCCGAACTATTACCTTTTCCCCAGTTGCTTTTTCTTCTCTGATAATCAATAAACTTGTCTATCAAGGAAGATATTAATGGACTCTGAGGAGTTGCCACCGGAGACTGAACAGCAGAATGGACAACAGGATTTTGTAACATCTCATTTCTTCTAACTTCCAACACACGTCTAACCTTTCCTATTTGATCTGCCGCATCATCGCCATATTTTTCAAAGAATTCTTTATACCTTTTAACAGATACATTTGTTCCACAAGTAGCCTGTTCAAATCTATTGAACATCGTCAAAGCTTCTGCATATTCTCCAGGAGTCTCGAAGTATATCTTAGCTAAATCATCGAACATAATATTGAGTTTATTGGATAGGGTTTTTGCTTCGGACTTGCGGCCTGTTCCTAATGATATTCTAAGGACAGGTGATGTGGAAGGAAATTTGAGAAGAATTGATGTAGGTATTCGGCGGTTGTAATAGAAAGTTCCACCACGATTAAGAAGATAGTCAGCCATTTGTATTCCATCTTGTGTGACAGAATACCCTTTTTTATCCACCTTCTAATATAACAACTTGATATTATTAGAGTTGGCGGAGAAGCAGGGATTCGAACCCTGGGTGGGGTTACCCCCACAACGGTTTTCGAGACCGTCCCGTTCAACCGCTCCGGCACTTCTCCGTATCGGGGCTATTGATACTGTTTTCTTGCGAGAACGTCAACAGTTCTAGAGAGCTGTTGACTTTGTCAGGGCCCGTGGTTAAGAATGAGCCAACGTTATTTTTACCGCAAGGAGCGGCCATGCGTATTCCCGGACTGCAGGCAAAAACTCTCGGAGTTCTGTTTCTTTTCTGCACCCTTTTGCTCTTGAACGGCTGCACGTCGATGTATGGTTTGAAGGAAGATCCCAAGATTTCCATAGCCGATATCCGTATCCAGGATGTCAAGGCGATGGAGGGTGTTTTTCTCATTAAATTGAGGGTGTTGAACCCAAACGATGTTCCCCTTGACCTCCATGGCATCAACTGCGACCTGGAGATTAACAAGCGCCATTTCGCCAGCGGTATCGGCGATAGCAACCAGAGCGTTCCGGCCTTTGGCACGGCCGTCATTCCGGTCGAGGTCTACGCCTCGGTGCTTGACATGGTCGCTTCGGTGGCCGACTTGCTCCATTCAGCGGGCAAGAAGCCCTCCAAGGATAATCCCGTTCCCTACACCCTGCAGGGAACCGTTCGGGTCGGCATCCACGGATTCAAGAAGGAAGTGCCCTTCAAATCCTCGGGTGAACTTTCCCTCAAGGGGCTGACCCAGCCCCGGTGATTTCGGATGCCGTCGGACGCGGTTCCGGTTGCTTACCATGAAACCCTTGGGCCATCGTCTGGCGCTGATTTCCAAGGACTGTGCCTCCCCATCCGTTGCCTGACAGGGTACAGCGAACAGCATCGTCTGTTCACCGCTTGCGCTTGTCATGCCTCTCTTCTGTCACAATTGTATTGACAGGATCAAACCGTGCAATAGAGTACACTCCTTTTTCATGACGGAACCAACAGCAAGCGCAATGCTCACCCCGCAGCAGGGACAGATCCTCGTCCGCCTGGCGCGGCAGCAGATTGAGCAGCATTTAGGGGTCAACCCGGATCGGCCGGTCACGGCTGAGGAGCTGGAAGCTGCGGCTTTTCACCACCGGCAAGGTGTTTTCGTTACCTTGCATAAACAGCGCGACTTGCGGGGCTGTATCGGCAGCCTTGCCGCCGTGGAGAGTATCGTCGACGGTATCAAACGCAACGCGCTCAACGCCGCCTTCCACGATTACCGCTTCAAACCGCTGACCGCGGGCGAGTTGCCCGCTCTCCATGTGGAGATCTCGGTGCTGACCGATCCCGAACCGCTCCAATACGAAAACGCTGAGCATTTACTTGATATCCTCCATCCTGGAAGAGACGGAGTCATCCTCAAGGGGCCCAGAGGGGAGAGTGCCACCTTCCTTCCCCAGGTGTGGCAACAGCTCCCCGAACCCGAGCAGTTTCTCGGGCATCTCTGCCGCAAGGCCGGCCTAACCGATGGGGCTTGGCGTTCGGGAACGTTCGCAATCTTGACCTATCAGGTGCAATCCTTTGAAGAATCCCGCCCCGTCGGGAAGGAATTATGAAAGAACTGTTTCTCCCGCCGGAACTCTCCTGTGAGCTCGGCGAAATTTACGATTCCATGGCCACGGCCTACGATGTCGTTGCCCAGGCCATTCCCCTGACCTGCGAGGGGTGCCCGGACAATTGCTGCGACTCCTATTTTCTCCACCACACCTACAGTGAATGGGCCTACCTCTGGGAGGGCATTCGGGCATTGGACGATGCCCGTTTGGACCGGATCATTCAGCGGGCCCGGGAATATGTGGCGCAGAGTCGGTTGCAGATCTCCAAGGGCGAACGACCGCAGATCATGTGTCCACTCAATGAGTCAGGGCTCTGCGGCCTCTATTCCCATCGGTTGATGATCTGTCGGACCCACGGCGTTCCGGCAACCCTGACCCGGCCGGACGGCCAGCTCCTTCGTTTCCCCGGCTGTTTTCGCTGCCAGGAGATCGTCACATCCACCTATGCCCATGAATCCGAGGCGCCGTCAATGGACCGGACTATCCTCTACAAACGGCTGGTCCAGTTGGAGTCCCGTTTTCTCGGTGAGCGGCGTGGGCTGCTGCCCAAAATCAAGTTGACCATTGCCGAGATGATCGTGAGCGGTCCACCCAAAGACATCAAAACCAACCGGGGCTAACCTGCCTCTGGCTAAAGAATCATGGATATCACTGTACAGCAAGCGCAACAACGAATTCTCGCGGGTGAACAGATTGACCGGCCAACGGCACTGCGGCTGCTTGGCGGCAAGAAAGAAGAACTCTGGCAGGCGGCGGACACTATTCGGCGTCATTTTCTGGGCGATCATTTTGACCTCTGCTCGATCATCAACGCCAAAAGCGGCAACTGCACCGAGAATTGTCAGTTCTGCGCTCAGTCGGCCCGGCACCATACCGGCATCGATTCCTACCAGGCAATCGCCGAAGCTGAGGCTCTGGCCCAGGCCAAGGATAACGACGACCATGGCGTTCATCGCATCTCGCTGGTGACCAGCGGCCGCAGCCTGTCGCCGGAGACCGTGGCGGAGCTGACCCGGCTCTATGCAAAAATGGCTGCAACCACCTCCATGCTCTTTTGCGCCTCGGCTGGTTTTCTCAACGACGAAATCGCCGCTGGTCTTTTTGCCGCCGGCGTCCGCCGCTACCACTGCAACCTGGAGGCGAGCAAGAATTTTTTTCCCAAGGTCTGCACCACCCATACCTGGGAAGAAAAGGTCGAAACCCTCAACCTGGCCCGCCGCACCGGCATGTCGCTTTGCTCCGGCGGCATCATCGGCATGGGCGAGTCCATGGAGGATCGGATCGACATGGCCTTCGAGCTGCGCCAACTCGGCGTCAAATCGATTCCAATCAACATTCTCACCGCCATCGCCGGTACGCCGCTGGCCGATCTGCCCCCCCTGACACGGGACGAGGTCCTGACCACGGTGGCCCTGTTTCGCTTGATCAACCCGGATGCGGTCATCCGCATGGCTGGGGGACGGCAGCAATTGGGCGAAGAGCAATACCAATGCTTTGCCGCCGGGGCCAATGGTGCCATAGTCGGCAACTATCTGACCACCACCGGCTCGGGTATCGCCGAGGATCTCCGCCACCTCTCGGCCATGGGCTTCACCTTCGAGCGTGAATAAGTCCATGTCGGCCGACCAGCTGCTTCGCTTCGACCGGGACCACCTCTGGCACCCTTACACCTCCACCACCAAACCCCTGCCGGTATATCCCGTAGCCTCTGCCGCCGGTGTTCGGATCCGGTTGACGGACGGCCGGGAATTGATCGACGGGATGTCCTCCTGGTGGTGCGCCATCCACGGCTACAGCCATCCAGTGCTCAATCAGGCGATCCACGAGCAGAGCCAGCGGATGGCGCATATCATGTTTGGCGGTCTCACCCACGCGCCGGCGGTGGAACTGGCTCGCCTGCTGGTGCAACTGACGCCCGAACCGCTGGACAAGGTCTTTCTCTGCGATTCCGGCTCGGTGAGCGTCGAGGTGGCCCTGAAGATGGCTCTCCAGTACCAGCAGGCAGCCGGTCGGCCCGCAAAACACCGGCTGCTGACTGTACGCGGCGGCTACCATGGCGACACCTTTCACGCCATGTCGGTCTGCGACCCGGTCACCGGCATGCACACCCTGTTCGAGCGATCCCTGCCGCAACAGCTTTTTGCCCCCCGGCCTGCCTGCCGGTTTGACGGTGATTGGGACGAGGGCGACTTGGCACCCATGGAGCAGTTGCTGGCCGACCATCACCAGGAAACAGCGGCGGTGATCATCGAGCCGATCATCCAGGGGGCGGGCGGCATGTGGTTCTATCACCCCGAGTACCTGCGGGGCCTGCGGCGGTTGTGCGATCAATACAATGTACTCTTGATCTTTGATGAGATCGCCACCGGTTTCGGCCGCACCGGCAGGCTCTTTGCCGCCGAGCATGCCGGGGTTGCTCCGGACATAATGTGTGTCGGCAAGGCAATCACCGGCGGCACCATGACCCTGGCCGCTACCCTGGCCACCACCGAGGTGGCGACCACCATCTCTAGCGCCTCGCCGGGTGTCTTCATGCACGGCCCGACCTTCATGGGCAATCCGCTCGCCTGCCATGTCGCCTGTGCCTCGATCCGGCTGCTGCTGGCCAACTCCTGGCAGGAGCGGGTGGCTCGCATTGCCCTTCAGTTGACGGAAGAACTGGGACCGGCAAAAGATCTGCCCACCGTGGCCGATGTCAGGGTATTGGGAGCCATCGGCGTGATCGAAACCAGGGAGCCGGTGGACATGGCCGTACTCCAGCGATTTTTTGTCGACCAGGGGGTTTGGATACGCCCCTTTGGCCGCCTGCTCTATCTCATGCCGCCCTTTATCATCGAACCGCAAGAGCTCACCCGCCTGACCTCGGCCCTGGTCCGGGCGGCGGCCCTCGTCTATTGATGGGAAATGACGGTTCTTGAACGCTTGCCTGTTGTCCTGATGACGGCGAACACAAAAAGCACCCCACTCGCGCCACCCACGTCTAGGTAAACCGATGAAACGGGAATTGATCAATAAAAGTGTGCTCCTGGCCTTGGTGCTGCTCATCTCGGCCCTTTTCCTCGATATGATCCGGCAGTTTCTCATGCCGATGTTCATGGCCGGCATCTTTTCCGCTATCCTCAGTCCGGCCCACCGCTGGTTGACTGCCAAGATCGGCGGCCGGGATAATCTGGCTTCCATTCTGGTCATCATCGGCATCGTCGTCCTGGTGCTGGCGCCGCTCTCTATCTTGATCGGCGTGGTGGTCGCCCAGGCGATCAGCGTCAGCCAGTCGGTCACGCCCTGGGTCCAATCGTTTATCAACGAGCCGACCGCGATCACCGCCTACATGGAGAAGTTTCCCTATTACAAGGAAATTCTGCCCTACCGCGCGGTGATCATCGAAAAGGCCGGTATGGTGGTCGGCAATATTTCCACCTTCCTGATCAACAGTCTCTCCGAAGTAACCATGCTGACCGTCAACGCGGTGTTCAGCAGCGTCATCATGCTCTACGTGATGTTCTATTTTCTCACCATGGGCGAGGTCCTGCTTGTCAAGATCCTCTATTTTCTCCCCCTGCACGACCGTGACGAACGCCGCCTGCTGCACCGTTTTACTTCGGTGACCAAGGCCACCCTCAAGGGCACGCTGATCATCGGTGCGATCCAGGGGTTTATCTGCGGCCTGGCCTTTGCCTTTGCCGGTATCCAGGGGCCGGTGTTCTGGGGCACGGTCATGGCGGTGATGTCGATCATTCCCGCCTTTGGCACGGCGATTGTCTGGGTTCCAGCCCTGATCATTCTGGCGCTCAAGGGGGAGTTTCTCGGCGTGGGTATCCTGGCGGTCCTCTGCGGTGCGGTGGCCGGCAATCTCGACAATATTCTGCGCCCCCGCCTGGTCGGCAAGGACACTGAAATGCACGACCTGTTTGTGCTTTTCGGTACTCTGGGCGGCATCAGTCTGTTCGGTATCCTCGGGATCATCCTTGGCCCGATCGTCGCCGCCCTGTTCATCACCATCTGGGAGATCTACGGCAAGGCCTTCGAGGCCTATCTTCCCGATGTTGGACCCCTGTTCAACCACGGGAAGCTGAGGGAATCCGAACCAACTCCCCCTGAAACTGTCGGCGGATCCGCAGGCGTCGCGGAGAGCGCCTTGACGGCAGCGGACGATCCACCCCAGGGAAAGACACAAAAAAGCGACGATGCAACCGGGAAAATGGGTTGAACTTCCTCATTTTCTTCATTAAGACTCTTCACCCTCTACGAATTGGCCAGGGAAGGGAGCCGCTTCCGCCAAAGCCGGGAAGGTCCGGTTCCTTATTTTTTAGTCGAACGATAACAAATGTTTGGGAGTAAACGATGAGCGAGGAAATCCGTGTGAAAAATACCGGTTTGCGCGGGGTGACCGTGGCCGATTCCGCAGTCAGTTTTATTGACGGTGAAAAAGGGGTGCTGATTTACCGGGGCTATCGCATCGAGGATCTGGCCGACCGCTCCACCTTTATGGAAACCGTCTATCTGTTGCTGTTCGGCATTCTGCCCTCTGTCGAGCATCTGGAAGCCTTCACCCAACAGGTCAAGGGCCTGCGACAGGTACCCGAGTATGTTTTTGAATCCATGCGCCACTGGCCGAAGGACGCCCGGCCCATGGATGTCCTCCAGGCCAGTGTGCCGTTGCTTTCGATGAACGAGGCGCACAGCGACGCCATGGACCGCCAGACCTGCCTCAACCGCTCCATCGCTCTGATCGCCCAGATGCCGACTCTGGTGGCCGCCTGGCATCGCATCCGCACTGATCAGCCGATCCTGGCCCCCGATTCCTCCCTGGATCACGCCGCCAATTTTCTCTGGATGCTGCAGGGGAAAAAGCCCGATGCGGCTACGGCCCGCGACCTTGACGTCTGTCTGATCCTGCACGCTGACCATACCTTCAACGCCTCGACCTTTGCTGCTCGCGAGGTAGTTTCCACCCGCGCCAGTCTCTATGCTGGAGTTTCCGCCGCCTTGGGGGCATTGTCCGGCAGCCTGCACGGCGGTGCCAACGCCAAGGTCATGGAGATGCTGCTGAAACTGGAGAACGAACCGGATATCGAGGGCTGGGTGTCCGCCCAGTTGCAACAGGGCGAGGTCATCATGGGCATGGGGCATGCCATCTACAAAACCGGCGATCCCCGGGCGGTGTATCTGAAAAAGATGGGGCAGCGGCTAGGCGAGCAGACCGGCGGCAAATGGGCGGCAATATCGCAAAAAATCGAGGAAACAGCCTTGGCGATCTTTACCCGTCAGGGCAAGACCACCATCCTGCCCAACGTCGATTTCAACTCCGCCCCGGTGTACTATCTGATGGGTATTCCCATGGATCTGATGACCCCGATTTTTGCCATCTCCCGAGTGTCCGGCTGGTGTGCCCACATCATCGAGGAGCAGTTCGCCGACGTCCAGGGGAAACCGGCGCTCTACCGGCCCCAGGCCCAATATGTGGGTGAATACTGCGGTCTGATGGGCTGTGAATACTCGCCGATGGACAAACGGAAATAAGGGAAACCATACCGGCTCCCACAGTCGGCGCAGCGATTACCAGGCGACCGCGCTCAGGTCCACCCTCTTCTCCGCGATCAGGCGCAGGCAGGCGTCGACGCTCTCGGCATGATAGAGAACACCCCGCCCGGAACGGATCTCATCCTGGGCCGTATCCAACCCGAGGGAGGGGCGGTAGGGGCGGTGGGAACTCATGGCTTCGACCACGTCGGCCACGGTCAGGATCTTGGCCTCCAGCAGGAGTTCTTTGTCGGTGAGCCCCCGGGGATAGCCAGATCCGTCGAGATGCTCGTGATGCTGATAAACGATCTCAGCTACGGGCCAGGGGAAGGGGATGTTTTTCAGAATATCGTAACCCACCTCGGTATGGCATCTGATAATGGCTCGTTCCTGAGCAGAGAGCCGGGCTGGTTTGGCCAGGTATTCCGAGGGCAGGGAAAGCTTGCCAATGTCATGGAGCAGGGCGGCGAAGTGGAGTCCCTCGATCTGTTTTTCCGGTAGCCCCAGTTCCTTGGCAATGGCGCAGGCCAGCATATCCACCCGCATCTGATGACCGGCGGTATAGGGATCCCGCTTCTCCGCTGCCATCGCCAGCGATTTGACCGTTTCTTCCAAACTGGTGTGGAGTTCGTCCCTACTCTTCTTCAGGGCTTCGAGAGCGTTTTTGCGCTCGGAAATATCACGGGCGATGCCCCGGTATCCCAGGAATTCACCGCTGTCGCTGAACACCGGTACCCCGTTTTTCTCAATCACCAGCACCCGTCCGTCCCGTGCTTGACAGATGGTTTCAAAGTCGCTGAAAGGTTTGCGAGAGTCGATGAGTTTTTTGAAAATCCGGCTGGTCCGCTCCACCTCCTTGATCGCGATCAAATCCACCAGATGCTTGCCGATGATTTCCTCCGGTTCAAAACCAAGCAGGTCACGCACCTTGGGGCTGCAATAGGTGTATATCCCCTGGGGATTGATCTCCCAGATCCAGTCGCTGGTGGTTTCCACCAGGGAGCGGAATCGCTCGTTGCTTTCTTCCAGCGCCCTCAGCAGGCTCTCCCTTTCCTCCGAAATGATGCGCCGAACCCGATCCGCCAGAACCGTATGGCGGATGATGTAAAACGCCAGAAAAGAAACAAAGAGAAGAATGACGGTGGCGATGGCATTGAGCTGTTTGGCGATCAGGCCGATTTCGACGTTGACGTCCTCAATGTAGAGGCCGGTGCCGATGATCCAGCCCCAGGGTTCAAAGCCTCTAACGTAGGAGAGTTTTGGGACTATTTTGGTGGGGTCGTCCTGCCACTGAAACCGGTAATCGACATAGCCTGCCCCCTGGGCTTTCACCACCTTGACGAATTCTTCCAGCAGGTTCTTGCCCTTTGGATAGCGGACGTCGGGAACAATCTCGCCGTGGAGGTCGGGTCGGTAGGGATGAACAACGATTAGGGCCTGCATGTCGTTGACCCAGAAATAATCCTTGTTCTCCGGGCCGTAACGAATATCTTGAATAACACTCAGGGCTGTTTGCTGGGCTTGTTCCCGAGTCATCTGGCCGGTCCGTTCCATTTTTTCGTAGGAAGAGACCATGTCCCAGACGATGGTGTTCAACTCCCGCAGCATCTCCCGTTTCTTTGTCAGGAGATTGTCTTTGAGGGAGGGGAGGATGATGACAAAGGTGGCGGTAACGAACAAAACAATGGTGAGCAGGGCCGGTAAGGCGATCCTGATGGAAATGGCATGGGCAAATCTGCGTTTTTTAAACTTTTCCATGCACGGTACCGGATTGTTTTCTGATGATTGACGACAAAAGGGAAGGGGCGATCGGCGGCCGCTGCGAAAGAACTCTTGCCCCGTTTCCGGCAATGTCTGCACCGGCCCGCATGATCAAGATCACCATTCCTCAGAGCACCATAACGATTACCGGGGAGATCAGCAAGGATTCTTGCTCGCTTTTACCCGCACGCCATTGGCACTCTTGAGCGGCTGACGCATCCATCATATGTCTGGAAATTCACCTTGACTTTCCGGGCCTGATCAGGTTTTTTAAAGGCAGGTTTCAGGTTCCTTTCGAGGAATAATTGGGAACTCCGTGAAAATCGGAGACGGGCCCGCCGCTGTAACCGGGGACGAACACCGCAGACATGTCACTGACCAAGGTTGGGAAGACGCGGTGGGAGGAGGAACCGGGAGTCAGAATACCTGCCTGAAACGTGACAGCCTCCCTCCGCGGATCAGGGGGACGGCGCCGATACGTGGATAAACTAGGGCATCCCCGAATCATTGAAGAATGATCCGGGGATTTTTTTTGTCCGCGGTTGAGGCGGCAATACCGGATCAATGCGGTGGAAAGCTCGGCAACACTCCCCAGAGTGAGGCCTGCCTTTCCTCGGAAGAACGGCTCTTTTTTCTGTTTGCACAACTTTTCAGGAGAAGAGGGTCTGCCGGTTTGCCATGTCCGGGATGTCCGGCAGTGAGACTGTTTGCCGACGGGATCACTGCCGCATCTCCCCAGCCTCTTGCTTGCTGTCCGGATACTTTCCGGAGGTGCCGGAGTCGTTCGACCCGCCGTCGTTTTCACGGTCAACAGCCGGGATGGTCCTGGCTGTGCCCATGCTCTCCAGACTCTACAAGGAGTCCCGCTGCAATCCTCCATACCTATTTTTCTCCGCCGATAAAGCAGTGACAGTTTCAATAACTCCTTGAATTTCGTCAAAGTTACAGCGATAATAAAAATATAATCCGCTGTGGCCAACATATCCATACCTCGTCAAGGAGGCGCACGATGACCGACCCCAAAAACAATTCCCTTCATCACCATATTCTTGCTGTCAAAAAAGGCGAGCGTGTCTTTGAAAACGCTTTTCAGAGCGTCAGTCGGATGATTCTGGAAAAAGACATCAACAAGGTGACGGTCAACGGGAAGAGTACCTTTGACTTCACCATCTTTCGCGAAGGTAAGAAGCACATCATCGGCATGTACGACGAGATCAACTCCTTTGTCTCGTTCGTCAAGGATGCCTCTCAGGGCGGCTCGTCCAAGGAAATGGCCTTTGTGCTGGTGGGCGAACCCGGCAACGGCAAGACCTTTCTGGTCGAGTATCTGTGCAGCCTGTACCGCGATTTTCTCTCCCTGCCGAACAACAAAAAATATTCTTTCCGTTTCACCAATCTCGACCGGATCGGCACCTACGGCGCCATTAAGATGATCGAATCGCAGACCTATGAGGATCCGATGATCCTGGCGCTGAACCTGTTTGACACCCGCGCCGAAACCAACAATTACCTGGCCAAGAAATGGAAGGTCAGCGACAAGGTTCTGGCCCAATGGGCCGACAATTACCGGCCGCTGGGGGCCTGCTCCGCTTATATCTGGAACGATATCAGGATGATGACCAATGGCGATATCGAGGAGATGCTCAAGTGCATCGAGCTGGTGCCGGTGCCGTTGATCGAGAGCCTGGGCACGGTGACCGGCAAGTACCCGGCCAAAGACAAGATTACCTCTTCGGCGGTTGACCTCCTGGGTGAAGAATCGATCCAGCGGCTGTTGCACATCAGCGATACCAATAACCCCTTTCGTTTCGACCTGCGGCGGGGCGCGCTGGCCCGGGTGGCCGGTGGCGGCATTCATTTCAGCGACGAGATTTACAAGAACAAGAAAGACCTGGTGCAGGTCTATCTCGGCATCATCCAGAACCGGACCATCGAGATTGACGGCTACAAGTGGCCGATAGACACCCTGATCGTCGCCACCAGCAATAATGCCGAATTCAACCGCTTTCTTGCCGAAAAGGAGGAAGCGCCGATCATCGACCGCTGCCGGATCTGCTATGTTTCCCACAACACCAACTACCGTCAGCAGCACGCCCTGACCAGGTACGCCATTGGCAACGAGTCCAAGACCACCCTGACCGGCGACACCATGCACCAGGACCCGAACCTCAACTACGCCGCCTCGGTGGCCGTGGTTCTGACCCGTCTGCCCCGCTCGGAGAAATTAACCCCGATCGAGACCATGAAACTGGCTGCCGGCGAGGTGGCTGGCGAAAAGAGCCTCAAAACGCTCTCCGAGGTGATCGACACCCTCAATCAGGAACATGACATCACCAAACGGTTCGGCCAGAAGGGGCTGGGTCAGCGCAATCTGGGCCGCTCGATGCAATTGATGCTGGAGAGTTCGGAGACCAACGAGGGCCGCTGCATGTTCGCCTACGATGTGTTCATCGCACTCGAGCGGGTGATTCTCGACTATGTCTCCGAGGTTGCTGACCGGGCCAAGTTCCTCGATGATCTCAAGATCGCCAAGGGGCTCTACCGCGAGCGGATCATGACCGAGATGTTCAACGCCTATATGGATGAACCGCTGGCCATCCGCAAGGACGTGATCAACTACGTCAACATGATCATTGGCATCGATGCCGAGAATCTGGGCGCGGACCGAATGTGGAAATATAAAAATCCGCAGACTGGCGAACTCCTGGCCCTCAAGATCGATGAACGCTACATCGATTCGGTTGAGGCCTGCCTGGGCTTGAAGATCCGGGAGCAGAAGGACTCGTTCCGCACCTCGATCCGCAAGATCTACGGCCAGAAGATCTCGGTCAACCCGGACTACGACTTCATGGACAACCTTGAGCTGGTCAAGGCGGTGACCGATGTCCGCCTTAAGTCCGACATCGCCGGGGCCGGGAGCCTGATCGGTGCCCTGGCTAACCGGACCAACGAGGAAAATCAGAAACTTTACGACCGGATGATCGACACCATGCTCAACAAACTCGGTTACTGCCACACCTGCGCCCAGAAGACCATCGAATATTTCTGCACCCAGATTGATGAAAACTGAGGCTTGAGGCTGAACGGGCTCAATGGATCGGATGGTGGAGACGGCGATGAACAGGTTGCGAGAGCTGTATCACAGGCTTGAGGCCAGAGGGTTGACGGAGACGCAGCGGCGGGTCATCGAACGGGAATTGGCGATGGCAGAGCAGGTCGGCGACCCGGACTGCGTCCATCTGTTCACTCCCCCTCCGGTGACGCGCTCCCTGTACAGCTACAACGATCCGGAAATCTTCGCGCAAGGGCAGCCCTCGCCGGTGCTCTCGATGGTGGCGGCCCAGTCCCTGGATCATCTGCTTCAGCGGGACCTGCAACGGGAAAAGGACGGTTTTCCCCGCAAGATCCGGGTGGGCAAGCTGGTCAAGCCGGGGCGGGACGGTGACGACAAGGTGGTGGTTATCCCGACCACGGTGGAGGAAAAACTGATTCACGACCGGATCTCCGAGGAAGAGGAGGGCGAAGGCGGTGAAGGCCAGGATCCCGGCGAAGGCGGGGTTGGCGAGGGCGAAGAGGGTGAGGTTATCGGCGAGCAGCCGGTTCGCGAAGAGCAGGGCGGCGGCAGTGGCTCCGGACAGGGGCAGGGTGGCACCCATGAGCTGGAATCCACGGTCTACGACCTGGGCCGTATTCTCACCGAGCAGTTTGCCCTGCCCAATCTGCGCGACAAGGGGAAGAAGCGCTCCCTGACCCGCTTTGCCTACGATCTCACCGACAGGAACCGGGGCTTCGGCCAGATCCTGGATAAAAAGGCAACCTTAAAGCGGGTGATTCAAACCAATATTGCCCTGGGGCGCGTGCAGGCTGGAACCCAGGTCGATGCCCGCAACCTCCTGGTCTCGCCCCGCGACCGGATTTACCGGATCCTGTCCAAAGAAAAGGACTATGAATCCCAGGCCGTGGTTTTTTTCGTTCGCGACTACTCCGGGTCCATGGCCGGCAAGCCGACCGAGCTGGTGGTCAACCAGCATGTGCTGATCTACGCCTGGCTGAGCTACCAGTACCAGAATCAGGTGGAAACCCGCTTCATCCTCCACGACACCGAGGCGCGGGAGGTTGAGAATTTCCAGGCCTACTACTCGATGCAGGTCGCCGGCGGCACCCAGGTGGCCTCGGCCTACCAGTTGGTCAACCGGATTGTTGCCGAAGAAGAGCTGGATCGCGACTACTCCATCTATGTCTTTCACGGCACCGATGGCGACGACTGGGACACCTATGGCGAGGAGTCCCTGCCTGAATTGGAGAAGATGCTGGTCTATGCCAGCCGGGTCGGCATCACCATTGCCGAAAACGGGTTAGAGGGGACCCGCCGTAGCGAGGTGGAGAAATATCTCAGTAAATCGGGCCTGCTGGAGAGCAAAAAAGAGCTGCTCCGCCTGGATGTGATGGCCAAGGACAGCACGGAAACGCGGGTCATCGAGGGTATTAAGCGTCTGATTTCTTAACAAGAGGCGGTGCACCCGCTCCCGGTGGATTATGGAACTGATCAGTCAGCATGCCAAACGAATCATGGAGGGTTGCAAGGAGCGCGCCCGGCAGGCCGGCCTGCGCTTTGAGGACGAGACCCTGGAGTACCTCGTCACCAACCGTGACCTGCTCGAACTGAGCCCGAAAATCATGATTCCCACCCTGTACGATTATTGGGTGCAAGAGGTCGAGGTGCTCGGGGGACAGGGCCGCTACGAACTCTACCCCAATAACCCCTACGAGACGGTCATCAATACCCGACCGCCCATCTCCTACTACAACGACAACAATCCCGACTGGCTCAATGTGATGATTTTCTATCATGTGATCGGCCACATTGATTTTTTTCAGAACAACCTCTTTTTTCGCCACACCTGGAACTATGATTTCACCGGCCGGGCCCTGGCCGACAAGCGCCTCTTTGCCAAGCTGCGTTCGGAGAAGGGGCGCTGGGTCGATTATGTGATCGAATTTGCCCGCACCATCGACAATCTGGTGGGCTATTTCGACCTGCTGGCGGAGAGCGGTGAGCGCAGCGGCGAGCAAAGCCTCAGTCTGCTCGATTACTACTTCGATATCTTCCTCCAGCGCGGGCCGAAACCGGCGGTGAGCACCTATTCTCGGGAGATCGACCGTTACAACCGGATGCTCAAGGAACATCCGGAGGACGGAGAGACGCGCTTTCTCAAAAGTGTCACTGAAAAGCACGCCGAACTCGAGGCCCTGTATACCAAAAAAGCAAAGGAAAAGAAGACCGTCGGCCGGACTGATCTCCTCCGCTTCCTTATGGAATATTCACCCTTCCTCAACCGGGAGGAAAACCGCTGGATGCTGATGGTCCTCGAGGTTATCCGCTCGACCTCGCTCTACTTCCAGCCGCAGATCCGCACCAAGATCCTCAACGAGGGCTGGGCCTCCTACTGGCACGAAACCCTCTTTTTGGGCGATGACCGGATAAAAGGCCATGAGGTCGATTACGCCCTCGTTAACGCCAAGGTGACCTCCATGCCACGGGTCGGCCTCAATCCCTATGCCCTGGGCATGCGCCTTTTCCAGTATCTGGAAGAGCAGGCCGACAAGGGCCGAACCGGGCTGGACTATTACCAGATCGCCGATCGCCGGCAGCGGCAGCACTTCGATCGAGCCACTGGCCAAGGGCGGGACTACATCCGCCACATCCGCGAGAACTACTGCGATTCGATGTTCATCAACAGCTTTATTGACCAGGATTTTATCGACCAGCACCGCTTGTTCGTGGTCGGCAAACGAATGAACAAAGAACGGATGACCTGGCAGTACTTTGTCCGCAGCCGCAAAGCCGCCGATTACAAACAGATGGTGGCCGATTCCCTCTACCATCCGCCGCGTATTGAGGTGGCGGTGACTGAAAGCAACATCCTGGAGCTCAATCATATCTTTGAGGGTAAGCCCTTGCTGCGCGATTTTATTCAGGGGGTCATGCTCGGGGTGGAATATCTCTGGGGTGGTGAAGTGCATCTGCTAACCAGCGTGCCCGTCCCGATCAAGGCCGGCACGGAGGGCGATGGTCAAGCCAAGGAAGAGACGCCAAAACGGACCATTAACTGGAAACGATTCCGCTACGTCATGAAAGACCGGACCCTCTCGCGGGCTCTGGTTGAATGATGCCGGGGCAACTCGAGAAGGAGAGGTGAATGGATGGGTGCATTAAGTAAGGCCTTGCAGACCCTCGCACAACACAAGGGAAACCGGAATCGGCAGTCCGAGCTGTCGTTCACCGAATTTCTGGCCGAGGTGGTCCAGCAACCTGAGCGCAACCTTCGCAATGTCACCCAGGTCTACGCCGACATGGTGCATTATTTTGTTCGCGATGGCTTTGACGAGTACCGGAATGATCCGGAATCAATCAATTATCTGCATTACGATTGCAGCCGGCTCTTTGTCGAGGGCTCGGACCGGCCGTTTTTTGCTGACCGCCTCTTTGCCAACCGTCTGATCCGCCATGTGGAGTCGCTTTCAGTTGGCGATCAGCAGAATAAGATCTATATTTTCGACGGGCCGCACGGCAGCGGCAAATCCACCTTTCTCAACAACCTGCTGCTCAAATTCGAACAGTATGCGAACACCCCCGAGGGAAACAGGTTCGAGGTGGTCTGGCGGTTGAAGGCCCCCAGCCTGGCCGGCGGGGCCCACAGTGTGGCAACCCTTGCCGGTAAATTGTCGCAGTTGTTGGGCGAAGAAGGACAAAGCGGCATGGAAAGAGCTGCCATGGCCGGTGTCAAGAATGACATCGAATCGGGAGCATGGTTTACTTTGCCCTGCCCCAGCCACGACCATCCCCTGCTCATCATTCCCAAGGAAATTCGGCGGCAATTTCTCGACGATCTGCTGGAAAACGACCAGTTTAAAGCCCACCTCTTTCATGAAAAAAAATACGAGTGGGTCTTCCGCGATGAACCCTGCACCATCTGCCTCTCGCTCTACCAGGAATTGCTGCAGAAAGAGGGCGACCCTCTCAAGGTCCTGGAATACATTCTCGCCCGCCCCTTTGTCTTCAACCGGCGGCTGGGAGCGGGCATTTCTGTCTTCAATCCCGGCGATCGTCGTTCGCAACGCAATGTCCACGGTGACGAGGAGGTGCAGCGCACCCTCAACCTCCTGTTTTCGCCCGGCAGCAAGGTCCCCTATCTCTATTCCAACTATGCCAAAAGCAACAACGGCATCTATGCCCTGATGGACGTCAAGTCCCACAACACCGAACGGTTGATGGACCTGCACAACATCATCAGCGACGGGGTGCATAAGGTCGAACATGTTGAGGAACGGATCAACTCCTTGTTTTTTGCCCTGATGAATCCGGAGGACAAGAAGGTGCTGACCGATCTGGCGGCCTTCTCCGACCGGATCGAGTATGTGAATATCCCCTATATTCTCGATATTAAAACTGAAGTTGAAATATATCGCGAGGTCTTCGGTGCCCAGATCAACGACAGCTTTCTCCCCCGGGTCCTGCACAATTTCGCCCGGGTGATCATGGCTACCCGCCTGCGGAGCAAGTCCGACGCCATGCTTGAGTGGATCCAGGATCCCGACAAGTATGAACTCTACTGCGACCGAAATCTGCAGCTTTTAAAGATGGAAATTTTCACCGGGTTCATTCCGGCCTGGCTGGGCGAGGAGGATGTGGAGCGATTCACCTCCAAGCGGAGGCTGAAAATCATCGCCGAATCGGAAAAGGATGGATGGAAGGGGCTTTCCGGCCGGGATTCGATCCGGATGTTCAACGAATTCTATTCGATGTATGCCCGGGAAGACAAACTGATCGACATGTCGATGCTCGGCATCTTCTTCCGCAAATATTGTAAGAAAGACAAGGAAATACTCCCTCTGGGCTTCCTCGACTCGCTGTTGCGGATGTACAACTACGCCGTCCTCCAGTCGGTCAAGGAGTCCTTGTACTATTACAACGAGGAGCAGATCGCCAAGGATATTCAGAATTACATGTTTGCGGTCAATTTTGAACCGGGCACCGTGGAGTCCTGCCGGTTCACCGGGGATCGGCTGGAGATTACCGAATCCTTCTTCCAGCGGATTGAGTCCCGGCTGATGGTGTCCGCCGCCGAGGCCGCTAACTTCCGCATCGGCGTCCAGAAGACCTATACCAGCAGCACCCTGACCCAGGAAATCCTCCGCGACAACAAGCTGGTCACCGAAACGGCCCTCTACCTCCACCTTCACGAGCGCTATATCCACAACCTCAAGGAAAAGGTGTTGGAGCCGTTCCTGGAGAACGAAAATTTCCGTCGGGCGATCAAGGAGTTCGATCAGGAATCGTTCAAAACCTATGACAAGAAGATCCAGAGTGATGTCAAATTCATGATGAAGAATCTCCAGAAAAAATTCGGCTACACCCGCCAGGGTGCCAAGGAGATCTGCATCTATGTCATCGACAATAATCTGGCTAAAGTCTTCTCCACTCAACTGACCGCCGGCCAATTGACGCCCTGAAATCGAACTCGGTCAAGAACGAGCGGTCCCTGCCCGCTTACTTTTCGGTTAGGAGCCCTTTTTTCCCAAGGAAGGCGAAATAGTCGGCCGCCGTGGGGAGAGCGCCTGTCAAGGCGCTGAGCGCCGTCACTTCGGTGGAACCAAGATAGACCCGGGCCCCATCACCGAGGCGGTTGTCGAAGTTGCGGGTCGAGGTGGACATCACTGTGGTACCCGGCCGGACCCGAGCCTGATTGCCCATGCACAGGCTGCAGCCAGGGATCTCCACCCGGCCGCCGACCTGGGCAAAGACGCTCAATCCTCCTTCTCGCTGGATGGCGTCCCGATCCATGCGAGTCGAGGGTGCAATCCACAAGCGGCTGACTGCATAGGGTTCATCGCGCAGCAAGCGGGCTGCCATCTGCAAATGATCGAGATGGGTCATGCAGGAGCCGATAAAGGCCTCGTCAATGGCGGTCCCGGCCACCTCGCTCAAGGGGCGAACATCATCGGGATCGTTGGGACAGGCTAGAAGCGGCTCGGTGATCGCGGCCAGATCAATGTCGAGCACAGCCTTATATTTCGCCCCTTCGTCGCGGCTAAGCAACTCTGGCTTGTCCAGCCAGGCCTCCAGCGCTGCAATCCGCCGCTCCAGGGTTTCTCGATCCTTATACCCCTCGGCTATCAAGTCCCAGAGCAGGGCCACATTGCGCTTCACATTGGCCGTCACCGCCCCAACCGACAGCTTGACAGTGCAGGCGGCAGCGCTGCGCTCGGCCGAAGCGTCGCTCAACTCAAAGGCTTCCTCCACACTGAGATCGTCCACGCCTTCAATTTCCAGGATCGTCCCGGCAAAGACATTCTTCTTCCCCTTCTTGGCTACGGTCAGCAAACCTTGCTGGATGGCTGCGTAGGGGATGGCGTTGACCATGTCGCGCACCGTGATGCCCCGTTTGCGTCGGCCATGGAAACGGACCAGCACCGACTCGGGCATCTCCAGGGGCATGAAACCGAGCGCTGCCGCAAAGGCGACCAGACCCGAACCGGCCGGGAAGGAGATGCCCAGGGGAAAACGGGTGTGGGAATCGCCGCCGGTGCCGACGGTGTCGGGAACGAGCATCTTGTTGAGCCAGGAATGGATAACACCGTCGCCCGGCTTCAACGCCACCCCGCCGCACGCCACTGTGGTTTCAGTCATGATCCGCCAGCGGTCGAGATCCGAGGCCTTGGGGTAGGCGGCGGTATGGCAGAACGACTGCATGAACAGATCGGCCTTGAACCGCAGGCAGGCCAGCTCATCGATTTCCTGCATGGTCATGGGACCGGTGGTGTCCTGGGAGCCGACGGTGGTCATGCGGGGTTCGCACACCGTTCCCGGCATGACCCCGGCACGTCCGCAGGCGCGGCCGACCATCTTCTGGGCCAGGGTGTAGGACTGGTCAGCCTTGGGCGCGGGAATGATCGTTTCCTTGAAAATTGTCGGGAAGGGCAGGCCCAGGGCCTCGCAGGCCCAGCGGGTGAGGTTGCGGCCGATGATCAGATTGAGCCGGCCGCCGGCGCGATATTCATCCAGCAGGGTTATGGGCGCCGCTTCCATGGGAATAAGGCTGCCGTCCTGGTCATGCAGGGTCCACTCGCGCAGATTGAGCGTCAGTTGGTCGCCGGTGTGTAAGCGGGCGACGTCGCACTCGATGGCCAGCACTCCGGCGTCGCGGGCGGTGGCGTAAAAGATGGGGGCAATGGTGGAACCGAGCACCAGGCCGCCCCGGCGTTTGTTGGGGGTGTGGGGGATGTCCCCGCCCAACAGCCAACTTACCGAATTTATAGCTGATTTTCGTGACGAGCCAGTGCCGACCACGTCACCGGCAAAGGCTACGGTCTTCTCCTGCGAGCGGAGTGCGGCAATGGTGCCGATGCCGTCAGGAAAACGGGTGGTGCCGAAAAAAGCGGCATGCAGGGGGATGTCGGCCCGGGATTGGGCCTGATTGCCGGGGGAGAAGTCATCGGTATTGACCTCGCCTTCGACCTTATACAGCACGCATTGGATCTGTTCCGGCAATGGCGGACTCTGGGTGAACCACTCGGCCGCAGCCCAGGATTCGAGCACGCCGCGCGCGGCCGGATGCTGCTTTGCCAGTTCGACCACCTGGTCAAAGGCTTCGTAGATCTTGGTCAGACCTTTGAGGGCTTCGGCTGCCGGTAGGGTCAGAGAGTCAATCTGCAGCAGACGGAGCAGGGACGCGACATTGTAGCCGCCGCCCATCTGGGCCAGCATGCTGATGGCCGCCTCAGGCGGAAAGCCATCGACCTCGATCTTGCCCATCGCCACCAGTTCCAGCCATTCGGCTTTGACTGCGGCTGCCTTGCTCACTCCCGGCTCCACCCGATCAGCCAGCAGCGCAAGGAGTACAGCTTTCTCTGCATGCCCTTGTGCCAACAACTCAGTGAGTGCTCCCGTTTGACCGGCGGTCAGCGGCAGAGGCGGCACCCCGAGCAGTGTACGTTCGGCAGCCTTTGTTCTATACTGTTCCAACATGATTTTTCCTTTCACCAAAATGGACGTGCAGATACAAACGCCAGCGTTCCCGAAGAGAAGGAGCGCTGGCGAGGGTCACCATTGAAAAATGGAGTGCAAGGAGGTTACGATCCTGTTGCCCCGTGTTGAGTCAGCCCGGAAAAAGGACCAAGCCATCCGTCGAGGGTCTTACCAGGACTTGGTTAGGGTGGCGACAAAACGGGCATCTTCCGGCCCATTTTCCACGCCATACTCCTGCAGATAGCGCAGATTCACCTGGAACAGCATCGGCAGATAAAACAGGTTGATCTCAGCACCGATGGCATGAGCCTGTTTATGCTGATTAGCGATGATATTATACGCCAGGTTATCGTCACTGTCGTCGTCGATCTGCCAGTAGGAGGCGCCGGTCAGGCCGGGGCGGATCATCCAGGTGTTGTTGACCTGAAATTCCTTGCCGACGCCGTATTCGGCGACAAACTCGGAACCGGGCGTGACGTTGGTATCCTCCTGTTCGCTGTTGATCAGGGTTCGGGTCAGGATGCTGGCAGACCAGGTCTTTTTGTCGTCAAAATAATAGGTTCCGCCCAGGGTCAGCCTGCCGGACCAGTATCCCAGTCCCGGTGAAGCGGGTTCGTTGCCTTCAAAGTGGCCGGTGGGGAGAATGACCGCCAGGGCAAAGGAGGCGTCCCAACGGGGCTGGTGCCAGGCGAGGGCGAAAGGCTCGATCTCCATGTCACCGACGGTGAAAGAGTGGCTGTCCGAGAACGAGCCAAAGGTGAAATCCGTATCGACCAGGGGAACGACTATATCGTAGAAATAATCGGCACCGAGAATCTTGATATTGGTTACATGGATGATCCGTTGCACCGAGGCGAACACGTCGAGGTCGAAGTTCCCGGGAACGGTGTTGCCGTTGTTATCCTTGAGTTCGTTGGGACTGTACCAGAAGTTGTACATTCGGTAATGCCAGCCCGGAGGTGGAGGCGTGGCCCCCATCACCCCTTCAACGCCGTAGGTGTAATGCGATCCCGAGGTGGCCGCGTTGCCAAGCGAGAACGTCCCCAACAGCATCATTAAACAACCGGCCAGCGCCCCAATCCATTTTTTGTTTTGCAACATCTATCCCCCCTCTTCTTTTCGTTTGTCGTATGCGGGCATCGCCTCCCAAAGACGTTGCCCGGTGATTTACTCTCGTACAGGACCTATCGTTTGAGCTCAGTCGTGCCATTTTCTGGCATCGGCGGAGCGCCGCTAGGTGTTTTGATGCGTATATATATTGCTGTGCTTCCAGGAAAAATAACCAGAAGAATTAAAGCAACTGGCCAATAAAGCATCCACTGTAAAGGCAACCCAGAAGGATCGCCGGGAAAAAACCAGAAGCACGCAATGGCGGCCAGGGCAACAGTTGATGCGATGAATCCCGCATGAGCTACCGCGTTTGTTGGCTTGCTTATGGCAACGATCGTAGCCCACAGGAGATGAGGAGCTGCATAAAATAAGAATCCACCAAATAGGACTGATGCCATCTCCTCGAGGCTGAATGACTCTCGACTGAGCGAATAAACGAAAATACCCAGCACGAAAAACGCAATGATGCTTATGTGAGAAATGATGGTTTTCAGTCTCATTGGCCGCCTAACAGGCAGTCATCTGTCCAAACCGCTCCCAGAAATCGGGAAAGGATTTGACCACGCACTGTTCATCGCTGATGATCACGCCGGAAATGCGGAGACCAGCAACGGCAAAGCTCATGGCCATGCGGTGATCGTTGTAGGTGCTAATGACAGCACCATGCAGGTTGCTGCCGCCTTGTTTGCCGTGAATAATCATCCGCGCCGGCTCTTCTTCCACCTCGGCGCCCAGTTTGCGCAATTCAGTGACCACGGCCGACAGCCGGTCGCATTCCTTGATCCGCAGGTGGCTGATGTTGTTGATGATCGTGGTTCCCTCGGCAAAGGCGGCGACCACCGCCAGGGTCGGTGCCACATCGGGCATATCACCCATATCCAGTTCAATTCCTTCGAGCAATTCGGGCCCGATCACGGTGATGCCCGCGCCGGTCTGCTCAATCCGGCAACCCATGCGCGCCAGATAGGGCAGGAGCCTGGCGTCACCCTGCAGAGAGGGAACGGGCACGTTGGTGACGGTGACCCGTCCGCCAGTGATGGCAGCGGCTGCCCAGAAATAGGAGGCGCCCGAGGCGTCCCCTTCAATGGCATAGGTCCCCCCCTGGTACCGGCCCTGAGGAATCCGGAACGCGTTCAAGGCAGGCGCGGCTTCGACCCGGATGCCGAAATCGGCCATGACTGCCAGGGTCATCTCGACATAGGGTTTGGAGAAGATTTCACCCCGGACCTCCAACTCCGCCGGCGTCGCTGCATAGGGGGCCACCAGGAGTAAAGAGGACAGGTATTGGCTCGATTTGCCTTCCGGAAGAACGGTGCGGCCACCGGCCAATCCTTTGGCCTGCAGAGTCAGGGGCGGGCAACCGGTGTCGGCATCACTGGTGATGGCAACCCGCCAGCCGCGTAGGGCTTCCATCAGGGGCAGGATTGGCCGTTGAGCCATGCGCTCGCTGCCGGTGATATGAAAGCGGCCATGACCGAGCGCCGCCACAGAGGTGAGAAACCGGGTGGCGGTGCCATTGTTGCCCAGGAAAATGTCGCCGGTCGGCTCATCAATCCGGCCACCGCTGCCTTCGACCCGCCAACAATTCGGATCACTATCGTCGCAGACCACGCCCATGGCCCGCAGGGCCTCCATAGTGAAATGGGTGTCTTCGCTGGCCAGCGGTCCGATCAATTGGGAAGAACCTTCGGCCAAGGCAGCGGCGATCAGAGCCCGCTGGGTCAGGCTCTTGGAACCGGGAACGGTGACAACTGCATTGAGGGCAGGAACAGGGGCAATGGCGATCATAGGGCTCAGTTTTCCGGGAAAACGATTAGGAAGGTCGGGACAACAATTCGGTCATAAGGGCCTGGCGCATGATCGCATGGGGCGCTGCAAGATTGGTCCAGAGGGTGAACTGGGCCGCCCCCTGGTATAGGAGCATTTGCAGACCATCGATGGTCCGGCACCCTCGGTTGGCGGCCTCGTGCAGCAACCGCGTCCTGAGCGGTGCGTAGACGATATCCATCACCACGGAAAAGCGGGGCAGCAGTTCCGGTTGGATCGGCAGCCCATCGCTATGGGGAGCCATGCCCACCGAGGTGGTGTTGATCAGGGCGTCGGCATGGACCGTTGCCAGTTCTCCAGGGGGAAGAAAAGCGCAGTTGAGTTGGGCGGCGAGTTCCCGGCCCTTGGCCTCGGTGCGATTGGTAAGCAGTACCCTGGCCCCGGCCTCAATCAGACCGAAGCCTACAGCGCGGGCTGCGCCGCCGGCGCCAATGATCAGAACCGTACTTCCGGCAAGGTCGATCTCTTCAGCCAGGGCCTGATTGGATCCCAGCCAGTCGGTATTGAAGCCCTTGCAATGGATCCCGTTGGCTGTCCGTTCGAACAATAAGGTGTTGACGGCACCGATATTGCGGGCAACCGGATCGATGGTATCGAGAAAATCCATGATCGCCACCTTGAAAGGGACAGTGACGGAAACGCCGATAAAACCAAGGCTGCGCAGGCCGCAAAAGCTGTCGGCCAAATCGCTTGGCCGCATCGGAACGTAGACGCCATTGACGCCAAGCGCGGCAAAGGCGGCATTGTGCATGGGCGGACTTAAAGAGTGCTCAACCGGATTCCCGATGATGCCGAAGAGTTGGGTGTGACCGGTGATCATGGGGTTTGCTCAAGAAGGGAAAGCAGGGTGTGGAGGTTCTGTACCGTTATCTGGCCGGGGGCTGTGGCCTGTTCTGGGGAAAGGGCGGCATAGGTCATGAATCCGCCCAGGTAGAGGGTTGCCAAACGGCTGATAGCTCCGGCAGCGCCCATGGCAAAGGCGCTCAAGGGAAAGCGGGCGGCCATGGCTACTTCCTGCAGGGAGAGAATGCGCAAGGCATCTTCGGGAGTCGCGGCGGTGGTCACGATTTTGCCGATATCGGCGCCGCTGTTGATCATCTGCTGCAAGGTTGCGCGGAGGTGTGCGGCGTTCGGTGTTCCCTGAAAATCGTGGTTGGAAACGATCACCTGGGCGCCGAGCTTTTTTGCCTCCTGCTGAACCCTGGCTCGTAAGTGCGGAGCAGTGGACAGCTCGATATCGACGTAACGGGCGCCCCATTGGAGGGCCTGACAGAGCAGGTCGATTCTTTCCTCCTCACTTCCAATAAACCGTCCCCCCTCCCAGGCGGGTCGATTTGTCACCAGGACGGGTTGAGGGAGGGATGCAATGCAGGTGGCAATCTGAGGATCGCGCAGGCCATCGAGCCGGATCTCAATCACATCGACCAGTGCGGCCACCGGCAAAACCGCCGCCAGGATACCGGCGCTCTCCTCGACCATGACCGACACACAAATCAGACCACGGGCGACCATGTTTATGCCCCCAGACGAAGGGATCCGACGATGGCCCGGACCGAAGATTCTCCCTGCTGCCGGAGGTAATCCTCAATCCCGGTCACAATCTGTTCGGTGGCTGCCGGATTGTAAAAGTTGGCAGTCCCTACCTGGATGGCTGTGGCCCCGGCGAGCAAAAATTCAATCGCATCCTCGGTCGTGCCAATGCCGCCGATCCCAATGACGGGAATGGAGACTGCCGAGGCAGCCTGCCAGACCATGCGCAGCGCGACCGGCTTGATCGCCGGACCTGAAAGGCCGCCGATAACATTGGCCAGCTTCGGCCGTCGGGTTTTGGCGTCGATGGCCATACCGATCAGGGTGTTGATCAGGGAGATGGCATCGGCCCCGCTTGCTTCCACTGCCCGGGCCATGGTCGCAATGTCGGTGACGTTGGGCGACAGCTTGACGATAATAGGCAGGTTGGTCTCCTGTTTTACCGCCCGGGTGACGGCTGCCGCCATCTCCGGCACCGTGCCGAAGGCAACGCCCCCCTTTTTGACATTGGGGCAGGAGATGTTGATTTCCAGGGCGTCTATTCCAGAAACAGCGGACAGCTTGCCGGCAAGAAGAGCATATTCCTCAATGGAATCACCGAGGATATTCACCACAATTCGGCAGCCGCAGGTCCGCAGGAAGGGCATCTTTTCAGTGATGAACCGCTTGACCCCGACATTTTCGAGGCCAATGGCGTTGAGCATGCCACAGGGCGTCTCGACAATCCTAGGTGGTGGGTTGCCGGGGCGAGGTTCAATGGAAATTCCTTTCACGACTACAGCGCCCAACCGGTCGAGATGGACCAGGTTGGCAAACTCGGCGGCATAACCAAAGGTGCCCGAAGCCGTCATCACCGGATTAGCCAAGGAAAGTGCGCCTATTGATACAGTGAGATCGCAAGGAGTGGAATGATTTAGCGTTTCCATGCCACCTCCTCAGCGTCGAAGACCGGACCATGTTTGCAGACATGTTTGTAAAGAGTATCTGCTCCATGGATCGTACATCCCAGGCAGGCGCCGAGGCCGCAGGCCATGTGGGCTTCCAGCGAGGCTTCACAGGCGACTTGGGCGGTCTGACATAACTCGGCCACCGTGGCCATCATCGCATGAGGTCCACACACATATACTTTTCTGATGTGTGCAAGATGGGGTGCAAGCAGATCGGTGACCAGACCATGGTGACCCAGGGAACCGTCGTCGGTGGCTGTTTCTACGCGGCAGCCAAGGGCCTCGAACTCGGAGGCGATTTGCGTCAGTTCTTCGCCGGTTCGAGAACCGAGAAGAACCGTGCAGGCCTGGTCGCTGCGGTGCCATCGATCAGCGAGAAAGAGCAGGGGGGCAATGCCGATGCCACCGCCGACAAAGCAAACCGAATCTGCCGGCACGGGTCCAAATCCTCGCCCCAGCGGCCCGATGAGACTGAGTGTCTGTCCCGGACGCAACTCAGAGAGCAGTCTTGTACCCCGACCGATTACCTTGAACAGCAGTTGAATCTGCTCCGCTCCGATGCGCCGGTGAATGGAAAAAGGGCGGCGGAGTAAGGGGTCAAGAGATGGTCCGCAGGCAACCATGACAAACTGGCCAGGCTGGGCAGCCGCAGCGATCAGGGGGGCATGCAGGGTGAGCCGATGAAAGGAATCGGTCAGCGGCTCGACTGCGTGGACAATGGAATTTTCCTGGTACTCGGACATAGAAAGCGATACAAAGAATCTCAGAGGATAAGGATTATTTTCTACAATCAACAGGTGGTTATAACAATGGAATTGTCTTTGCTTGTCTTGGCCGCAGTTTTTGGTGCCGTGGTCGGATCGTTTCTCAACGTGGTTATTTTGCGCCTGCCAAAGGAGGATGCCTCCATCGCTTTCCCGGCCTCGCATTGTCCCCAATGCCTGCAGCCGTTAACCTGGTATGAAAACATTCCCCTTCTCAGTTATGTGGTTCTCCGCGGAAAATGCCGAACCTGCAAGGTTGCCATTTCCTGGCAGTATCCGCTGGTCGAACTCTCGATGGCCGTGCTTTCGGCTCTTTTATACCATCGTTTAGGGTTGAGTTTTGAGCTTTTTTTCTATTTTGCCTTTTTTGCTGCCCTGCTGGTTATCATATTTATCGACATCCATCATCAAATAATTCCCGACTGCATCAGTCTCCCCGGCATTCTTATTGGTTTTGCCGGTTCCTTTTTTAATGGCTTGGTCACTTGGCAGCAATCAGCGTTGGGCCTGTCGATCGGCGGCGGTTTGCTCTATGCAGTGGCCTATGCATATTATGCGGTGACCAAACGGGAAGGGATGGGTGGAGGAGATATTAAACTGCTGGCGATGATCGGCGCTTTTCTCGGCTGGCAAAGTTTGTTGTATGTAGTGTTTTCCAGTTCTTTGGCAGGCGCTTTGGTCGGCGTCGTCGCGATGTTCAAACAAGGGAAAAAGGGACAAACCAGAATTCCTTACGGCCCGTTTCTCGCCTTAAGCGCTATGTCCTATCTTCTTTGCCAGCAGCAAATTGATTACCTCTGGCGCCTGTATCTCTCTGCCAGCGGTCTTTAATGTGAAGACAAAAAAAAACCCCCGAGTAATCGGGGGTTTTTTTTAAGGCCCGGTATTGATCAGGCTTCTATTTCGTGTTCCACGCTGATGGCAATCTTGTACAGGATGGTCAGGATGAAAAATCCAGTGGCCCAGATCCCGATGGTGATAAACAGTTCGTTGAACGTCGGATAATACTCGACGATTTCTTCGGTCGGGGTCGGAACAAAACCGCCAAGCACAAAGCCGATGCCTTTATCCAGCCAGAAGGCGAAGAAAATGGAGGCGCAACCGATACCAAGCCAGAGATCGCTCTGTTTTCTGGTGTACGGATGGATGAGCAGGGAGATTCCGACCAAGAAGAGGACGATAAAGCCCCACATGAACGGGACGAGGTTATTATACACATGGCCGTGATGCTCCAGGCCGAAGAACAGATACTGCAGGGTGTGCATGTGGCCGGGAATGTTGGAGTAAAAGCCAACAAAGAACTCCAGACCGACAAAGAACATGTTGGCGAGAGCCGCATAAATGATGATGGTCACCATTTTATTAATCGCCTCTTTGCCGGCATCGAAATTGGCCACACGCTTCAGGATCATAGCTAAGACCACGATCAACGCAGGACCGGCGGCAAAAGCTGAGGCGAGAAAGCGGGGAGCAATGATGGCGGACAGCCAAAAGTGTCGTCCCGGAAGACCGCAATAGAGCATAGCGGTGACCGTATGAATGGAGAACGCAAAGGGAATGGAGAGATAGACAAAAAAGTAAATCCATTTGGGCGGATGGACGCCTTTACGTTCAGCGGTCAGGATCACCCAGCCACAAAGGGCGTTCAGGATCAAATAACCCCAGAGGACACACATATCCCAAAAAAGCATGGAGCCAGGGGTGGGGTAGAGCATGACGTTGAGGCCGCGCAAGGGTTGCCCCAAGTCTGCCATAATGAACATCAAGCACATCAGCAACGAGGAGATCGCAAGAAATTCACCTAAAATAGTGATGCGACCAAATGCCTTATAATTATGGATGTAGTAAGGCAGGACCAACATGACACCTCCGGCGGCCACACCGACCAGGAAGGTGAATTGGGAAATATAGAGACCCCAGGAAACATCGCGGCTCATGCCGGTGATTCCTAACCCATAAAAATATTGTCTGAGATAACAGACAGCTGCGATGGCGATAAAAAAGCCGAGAAAGGCCAGCCACATCCAGTAATAATTGTTTCCTTTTAATGCTTTTTCAAACATGGCTGCCTCATACAATATAAAAGACTGAAGGAATAGTGCCGAGAGCAGGATTGCGCTGAATCGTATGATTTTCCTTCAGCATTTTTCTGATCTCGGAATTGGGATCGTTAAGATTACCAAAAACAATCGCCTTGCTCTCTCCGCACGCCTCGACACAGGCGGGTTGTTTACCGGCACTAACACGCTCGTCACAGAAAGTACACTTTTCAACAACACCCCGCATTCTCCGAGGAAAATCACGGTTCAGGTTCTTGACAAAGTCCGCAGGCTCCCGCCAGTTGAAACTACGGGATCCATACGGGCAGGCCGCCATGCAGAAACGGCAGCCGATGCAGCGATGGTAATCCATAACGACCATGCCATCCTTGTTCCTGAAGGTCGCCTTAGTAGGGCAGGCCCGCACGCAGGGCGGTTTATCGCAATGGTTGCAGAGAATGGGAAGCTGGTGCTTGGCAGTGGCCTCGTCCCTATACAAGTTGGTGTTAGTCGGAAAGGCGTTTTCAAAATTGGTCATCCAGATCCATTTGATCTAGTCTTTCTTGTCGGGAAACTGCGGCACGTTATGGACTGAATGACAGGCCGTAACCGCTTTTTCTCCCAGGCTGGGATCCTGCTGGAATTTTTTGATGTCAATAATCATGCCGTAGCGATTCACGCTCGGATCCTGTTGCTCGCCATGTCCTTGCGCAGCCTTGGCCTGATCGACATTATGCCCGGCTTCGGCAGCGGCTTGAGCGAGACTCGCTCCGCCGACCAACCGATCAACGACAGCGGTACCGCCAAGGCCAGCCAGTGTTGAAATACCGGCGACCTTGAGGAAATTTCTTCTATTCTTGTCCATGTCTCTATCTCCTCCTTCGCCGTTCACTCAACAGGAGCTATGTGGCAATCCCAACAATAGGGTTTAACTGATGCGTACGTGTGGCAAGTGTCACAAAATTGCTTCTTGCTCGTGTGACACTTCATACAGGTCAGCATCAGACTTTTCTGATATTGCTTACCTTCAATCTCAAAAGTTCCACGATCACCAGTCCGTATTACCTCATCACGCCAGGTATTGAGGAGTTTCATGTGCTCGGCGCGAATTTCAGCCGCCGGCAGAACACAGGTCTTGGCATCCTTGGGCAACACGAGTTTGGGCGGTTCAGTCCCAGCGCCGCTGCGGTTGTACCAGATGGGTATGGTGATAAACAGGACGAAAATTATCAGTCCCGGGATTATTTTACTGCTATCATACATCGCTCTTCCTCCCTTCCTGCCGGTCAGTTAAACCAAGGTCCTGAGCCCTTCGGTCAGGTCTTGTCGTTGTTCACCTTCGATCACCAATGCGTTGCCGACAAGTTCACTCAAACCGGCCACCTGCACTTCGGGAACCCAGTAATTCATGAGAGTTGTCAGGGTCGCCCTGTCGATCGCGCATACACAGCCGAGCGTGTTGACGCCGTGTTTATCATGGACATGCTTCACTGCATTCGCTCGCGGCAGTCCGGAGCGCATCCGGAGTTCCATGATCTCATCGGTATTGAGTGCCGTCCCTGACCCGCAGCAGAATGTCTTCTCGCGGATGGTATTTTCAGGCATTTCCACCCAGTTTTCAACCACATGATCAAGCACATATCGCGGTTCGTCCAGGAGCCCCATGGCTCGCGCTGGATTGCAGGAATCGTGGAAGGTGGCCTTGATGTGCGCATTGCGGCTCTTGTCGAGCTTGATCTTGTTATTTTTGATCAGGTCAGCGGTAAACTCAGAGATGTGGACCATTTTGGTGGATCGGGCGTTCTCGAAGACTGTGCCGGTGATCGGCGAACGCGGGACTTCAAGGAAGTCTGTCGGGCCGTTCATAGTATCCATATACTGATGGAGCACCCTCCACATGTGACCGCATTCTCCGCCTAAAATCCATTTGACCCCAAGCCGTTTAGCTTCGCCATAGATTTTGCCGTTCAGTTTCTTCATCAGCTCGTTGTTGGTGAACAAGCCGAAGTTGCCACCTTCCGAGGCGTAGGTGGACCAGGTATAATCTAATCCGATTGCTTCAAAAAGGAGCAGGTATCCCATGCAGGTGAAGATGCCTGGCTCGGCAAAAACATCGGCGGAAGGGGTGACAAAGAGCACTTCAGCCCCTTTGCGATTGAAGGTCGGATTGACCCGAATACCTGTCAGGTTCTCGATATCATCGCAGAGAAATTCGACATTGCCCTTGAAGGCCTGAGGCGTCAGGCCCATGTGGTTACCGGTGCGATTTGAATTCGAAGCCGGCTCCATCGCCCAGTTGATGCCGATTCCGACCAGATGCAGCAGTTCGCGCAACATCATGGTGATCTCGGCGGTATCAATACCATACGGACAGAAAACCGAACAACGTCGACATTCCGTACACTGGTAGGCGTACATGAACCATTCCTTCAGGACCCCAACGGTCATTTCGCGTCCGCCAACCAATTTACCGAGGATTTTACCAGCGCGGGTAAAATTCTGACGATAGACGGAGCGTAACAACTCCGCTCGCAGAACCGGCATGTTTTTAGGATCGCCGGTTCCGAGGAAGAAGTGACATTTGTCTGCGCAGGCGCCGCAACGGACGCAGCAGTCCATGAAAATTTTCAGAGAGCGGAATTTGTCCAGCCGATCCGCTATACCCTGCAGGATGATTTCCTTCCAGTTGTCGGGAAGTTTCCAATCGTCGTCCTCGGGGTTCCATTCGCGTGCATTGGGAAAGCTGAGTCCCTGCTGACTATCCAGATATCTAAGCTTTTCAGGCTTAGTCGGGTAGGCGTAATTTCCGGGCTTGAATACTACAGGAACATCCATCCAATTCTTGGTTGGGATGGAGCCTGTCATCAGCGAAGGTCCCTCGGCAACGCTCCGTGCCAACATATCTACCTTTACTACTGCCATTGCTCTGTCCTTATACTCTTGAATTATCCAGCGTTAGTCATTAGCCTGCGGCGGCAACTCTTTTTCAACGGGAATGCCTTGCTCGATCATGTCCGCGCGGAACTCATCCTCATACCCCGCATAGGAGTGCGGTCTGATATCCGGGTTCCAGGGGTTGAGGTGGCGGGTCATTCTCGAATCGTTTGCCATATTTCGGGTCGGACTGAGAAAGACGCCGCCCATATGCATGAGCTTGCTGAAAGGAAAGTAGGCAAGCAGAGTGCACACCAAAAAGAGGTGAACATAGAACAGCGAACTGATTTCAGTGACAATGGTCGGCGAAAAAGTAGCCAGACCGACCGCCAATTGTTTGATGGCGTTGATGTCCACATTGGTTCGCAGGAAAAAGCGCATCAGGATACCGGTGATCACTATCCCGAGGATCAGGAAGAGCGGGAAGTAATCATTCACCAGGGAAATATAGCGAACCTGAGGATTCATCAGGCGGCGACCGAAGAGAAAGAGCAGGGCCAGCACGATGATGACGTCCGTGGTATACATGGTTGGAGCACCGATCTGCAGGAGCGAATCGCCGGTTTCCAGGAGAGAGACAACCCATGGCACTGGATCAAGGAACAACCGCATGTGACGGATGACGATCACCAGGAAGCTGTAGTGGAACAGGATACCGAAGAGCCACAGCCACTTGCTTGACTCGTAGGTCAGCTTCGGCCCGTCATAGACGGTGGCCTTGGTGTTGCGCCAGAGGGAGCGAAAGAGAAAGATCTCAAGAAACATCCTGGCCGCAACCTGAGCAGTATTGACCGGGGCCTCGAGTTTGTCATGCTTGATCCAGGGCAGCGAGTAGCCCTGGCCGCAGGTGGTGGGAATTTTAAACGGTACCGGCGATTTGGCCCAATGGATTATCCGGTAACAAAAACCGCCTAAGAACAGCGCCATAGCCAGATAGGGGATGGCAACACCAAAGAGGTATTGCATTCCCGGTATCTGCACCGCAATCAGCGCAATCAACACCAGGGCAATAACTGCCGCCAAAGGGAAGGCGTACTTCATCGATCACTCCTTCACATTCAAGTTTAACTATAACTCAACAAAGTTACGATAAAAGCCGGAATTTTGCTTCGATCTCCTGCCTTGAAGCCATCCGGCCGTTCACACGATCTCAATCTTTTTGCTGCCACCGTTTTGCATCTCCTGCCGCAGCACCGCAGAGGGGCAAGCCGCATCGGTGAGGATGGCGCTACCGCTTTTCAATTCGCGGATACGGTTTTGGTACAACTGCTCCCGGCATTCGCTGTAGACATTGAAGGCGGTCAATGCCATTTGGTCTATTTCACAGTCCAAGCCATCAAGTGCCTGTAGCAGGGGCTGGGTTTTTTTATCGCCAGAAAAAACCTGCTTAACCACCCATTTTAATTCAAGGAAGGGGGCCAATGCCTGCGCCGGCGTAAAATCCTGGACCGCTCGAATCCGGACCACCTGATCTAAGGGGCTCGCGAATGCCTGAAGCTCTGCCTTGGCGATTAACAGTTCAAAGAGAGTCGTCAGTCCGGCGGATATATTGCTACCCACTGGATTGGCAAACGGATCCTTCGAGCTTTTGAAAAAACCAGGCGCGGCGTAGCTGTCGAGTGTCCGCTCGATCCACAAGGTGAGGATTTCTTTTTTCTTGTGAGCCAGCGCTTCAGTCAATTCCATTGCATGTCGTCTCGGGTAACCTGTAAATCGTCACTTCCTGGTTTTGGCGACCAGCGTAATTCTTTCAGTATATCAACACTCTCTCGCCCGTTAAAAATGAATGACGATTCATGCATCGCATGCTCTAGCATGATTGCTGATTTGTTTCAAGATAAAAGTTTATTGCACAGCACCAACCGCCCTGCCGCCGGTGCGCCCTTCTTTCATCAGAAACAACGCAACCTGGATAAACGGATCCGTGGCTACCTGTTCGTCAAGTTTCTTATCCTCGCCGGGGGTAGGCCCGTCATCACCATCTTCTTGCAATAGTCCGGCTGCCTTGGCTTCCTTTCGCGTGGTTTTTACCTCTTCGCGATCCTTCCACATACCGTCGAGAAAGACCGCTACATTGGTTTGCTTCGCCCGGACTTTGGCTTTCTGCGTCTCTTCCTTTATTTTTTGGAAAGCCGCGTTGTTGTCGACCCATTGTTTTCCAGCCAGCCTCACCTGGTCAGTGGAAAAACGATCCCCCCGCCATTTGCTGTAGTCGACCCGGTCCACCTGATCCCAGGGAAGGGAATAGTCCATGTATTTTTCACCGGTCTCCAGGTAATCAAACATTGAGGGGACCACCAGGTCTGGTTCGACCCCCTTGTACTGGGTGGACCCCCCATTGATCCGGTAGAATTTCTGGATAGTCAACTTCAGTGCACCCAGGTCGTCATATTTTTGCAGATGGAGAAGAGGCAGATTTTTATTCATATCCATCATCGCCTGGACTGTCCCCTTGCCGTGGGTATGTTCACCGCCAATAATGAAGGCGCGTCCGTAATCCTGCAGCGCTGCCGCGAGAATCTCCGAGGCAGATGCGCTGAATTGATTCACCAGGACAACCAGCGGACCGCTATAGGCGACATCGGTATCCTCGTCTTCCAGGACGCGAATACCTCCCTGGGAATCCTTGACCTGAACGACCGGCCCTCCGGGAAGAAAGAGACCCGATATTTGAACCGCATCGGTCAGTGCCCCGCCGCCATTATTGCGCAGATCGAGAATGAGGCCGCTGATCTTTTGCTTTTTCAGTTTGACCAGTTCCGCCATGGTGTCGTCACTGACGTTGCGGGTTTCCTTGCCATTGCTTTGTGCGGCAAAATCCCGATAAAAACTTGGAATACGCAGGTAACCAATGGCGGTTTTGCCGTTTTTCACCACCGTGGACTTGACGTAAGTTTCCTCTATCTGCACCACATCACGAATGATCGGGATGGTGCGTTTTGAGCCATCGGGCTTTTGCACAGTCAAGCGCACTTCGGTGCCTTTGGTACCCCGGATGAGGCTGACTGCTTCGCGGATCCGCATTTCTGAAATATCGACGGGCTCGCCGTTCTTTTCGGCAACGGCCAGGATGGTATCCTCGGCTTGCAGTTGTCCCTGTTTCTCTGCCGCGCTGCCGGGGATAATCCGAATCACCTTGATCAGGCCATCGTCCTCCCGCAGCAGTGCCCCGATCCCTTCGAGGGAGCCGCTCATCTGGATGTCGAAATCTTCTTTCGAGGTGGGGGCCATGTAGTCGGAGTGCGGGTCAAGAGACCGGGCCACCGCATCAAAATAACGATCATAATGATCCTGCCGGGACTGCTGCTCCAGCCGGTTGAGGGCTCGGCGGGTGCTTTCGCGGACCTTTTTGACGGCCTCCTTCAACTCTGTGGGATGGTTTTTCGGATGAATGTTTTTCAACAAATCCGGCTGCTGTTTGCCCTTGGTTTCGAGGAGATCAAAATAGGAATCGAGGACCTGCATTTTCAGGGAGAGACGCCAGCGCTCCTTGAGTTTTTCCGCATTTTCCGCAAATTCTAACTTTTTGGGTTCAACTTCGAGATATTCTTTGTTGTCAAAATCAAACCCCTGGTCAAGGATCGGATCGATGAATTTTGCGACCTGACTGATCCGGTCGTTGAGCAGGGTCATGCCGGCATCGGCAAGGACTACCTTGCCCCGGCTCAACTCGTCGTCAATATGGGTGGCAAAGGCATTGAGCTGTTTGACGTCGGCCTGAAGAAGGAATCGTTTTCTTGGGTCGAGTTGGCGCAGATACAAATCAAAGGCTTTGCGCGAAAGCGTGTCGTCCAGGGGTTCATGGCTGAAATGCTGGGCCGGGAGCTGCTGGCTCAGCATCAGGGAAATCAGTTCGTTGCGGTCGGCGTTGAACGCATCGGGAGCTGCCTTTTTGGCGAGGCCATTCGTGGTCAGCAGCAGCAGGAGTACGACGGAGGCGGCGGTGGCGCAAAACAAACGCCGGGCGGGAAAAGGAGTGTGTCGTGTCATAGTGATCGGGGTTCGAGGTCCGGAGGCAAGAAGGCTGTGATCTGAGGAAAAAAGGAGCCGGGGCAAGGTTTATCAGTAGGGACTGACGATCTTATCGGCGCTGGCCATTGAGTGCATAATATAATACATGTTAGAGATTTGACCGACTTGAATGGCGGATTTCAAATTGTAAAAGTCGAGACAGGTGCCGCAGGCGAGAATCGAGACCCCCTGATCCTGTAGCTTTCTCAGGGCGTCGAGGGCACCGGAGACGGCGGTCACCAGTTTGACGCCACTGTTGTAAAAAAGAATTTTTTCAGGTAACGGGCTGACATCCTTGATGGTCTGAATGTAGGTCTGGAGCAGAGCCCACCCCAGTTCTTCACTGCCCCGGCCCATGGAATCCGACGAGATAACGTAGATCATTCTAGGCGTGGCTGGGACATCGCAGCGATACTCGCTTGCGTCAAAGGGATGCTCCGCCGAATGGGCCGTTGCGGTTATGGTGACGGCAAAGCCTCCGTCAGGCCGATTGGTACTCGTCGCCTCATGCCCCTGGCTCCGGGCAAACCGGGTGACGTTATTTTTGGAGGCTTCGTTATCAACCAGGATTTCGATATGACTTGCACCTTGCGCAAGGGCGTCCTTGGTGCGCAGGACCGGCTGGGGACAGGGAAGCCCGATACAGTCAAGGGTGATCTGGGGCATGTTCAACTCCTTTGCCGGCGCACTTGCGGGGACGCAGATGGTGTAACGGGCAGTTAAAGAATGATTTCCTGACCTTCTCGAGCAAAGAAAATCTGCAGGGGGTCGCTTTTTTCGGTGGTGCAGTAGATTGCCGCCATCTCGTCAAGCTGATCGTCGCTGCGTTCCGGATCGTGATGAAAAAGGGCCAGCTGTTTCACGCCCGCTTTTTGGGCGGCGGTTATGGCATCCTCGATCGGGGTGTGGCCCCAACCAATCTTGCCCTTTTCGTATTCTTGCCGGGTGTATTGAGCATCATGCACCAGCAGATCGGCCCCTTTAAAGAAGGTTTGCAGGACCTGATTCTGTTCCGTGGCCGCTTCCTCCCCTTCCACGGCCATCAGTTCGTCGTAGGAAGGATTGTTGGGGTCGGTGACAAAGAGGTTGCGAAAGGGTTCGGTGTCGTAGGATGTGCAAAAAACAGCGCCGCGAAAACTGAAGCGGTAGCCCAGCGCGGTGATGGGATGATTGATGATCGTGGTCGACAAGGTGATGCCGTCACCGAGGTCGAGCATCGGTTCTTCCTTCAGCCGCTGATATTCGATGGTGCTGGCCAGTTCGCCCATGTTGACGGGAAAATAGCGATATTTCATCTGCCCGCCGACCACCGCTTCCAAGGGCTCTTCTTCATAAGTCACCGGACCGAAGACTTTGATGCGGGTGCCGGGAATATAGACGGGCACAAAAAAGGGAAAGCCCATAATATGGTCCCAATGGGTGTGCGACAGGTAAATCTCGGTGGAAATAGGTCCCTTGGGGAGATCGTTGGCCAGCATGAAGTTGGCCAAATCGCGGATGCCGGAACCTGCGTCAATGATGATATGCCGATTCACTTCCGGAAAACGCAGCTCGATG
The DNA here is from genome assembly GCA_038318785.1 of Desulfobulbales bacterium. GTDB lineage: Bacteria > Desulfobacterota > Desulfobulbia > Desulfobulbales > Desulfobulbaceae > Desulfobulbus. The sequence continues at coordinate 44,399 of JBBQCO010000001.1, forward strand.
CAGGCGGTATTGCCGCCGTATTTCATGGTCTTGGGCCCAGGACAGGGAATGGACCCGCGTACTCCCCAAAATTTTACTTTGATCATGCGGTTATCCTCTGTGGGTTTGAGTTGAGGGCATCAATCAGACCTGGAGAAAAATTTCCGCCTTCATGATTTCTGCATCAACCGCTTCGCTCAGGCCCATAACGGTACTCCACTGCAGGCCGCACATATCAAGGAGTGAGGCCAACTGGTTCTCGTTGGGGTACTGGTTGCCGGCATAGCCGATATCAAACAAACAGATATAAAAATCAGCCAGAGCCACCGTGGCCACCAGGGCCTGATGCGCTGGCTCGGCAAGCTCCGGCGAATGGTGATGACAAATGGCGTCGGTGATGACGGCATTGAGTTTCCACTTGGAGGCAATCATTTCCCCGACCTCTTCATGGTCTATTTCAAGGATTTTTTTTTCTACTATAACGAGAGGTTCTTGCTCTCGTTTAACCAGGGCTAACACCTCGGTGTATTCGTCGCCAAAGGGAATCTTGCCGAGATCGTGCAGCAGCCCGGCGACGAAATACTCCTCCCGTTCGGCCAGGGGCATGCCGCGTTCGGCGGCCAGGAGTTTGGCCATGACCCCGACGCCGATGGAATGCTCCCAAAAATCCTTGATGGGCAGGGCCTTGGATTTCTTGGCTTGGCCGACGCAGCGAATGATGGCGGTCGACAGAGCCAGATTTTTGACGGTGTTGAGTCCCAGCATGATGATGGCCCGGGTCAGCGAAGTGACCTTGTTCATCAGGGAATAATAGGCCGAATTAATCAGCTTGAGGACTTGTCCGGTCAGCACCGGGTCAAGAGAGATAACCTTGTTGAGATCGTTAGGAGCCGTGTCCGGCCGGCTGCAGATCTCCAGAACCTTGCCGACCGTCGTGGAGAGGCTCGGCATTTTATCAACAAAAACACGGATTTTGTCCAGTTTTGTTTTTCGTTCGTTCATCAAGACGACAGAGGGCTCGGTGGGGTTGCAGGAAACGCCGGTTCATTGACAATCCGGTTATAATAAATGAAGGAAGGGGGGAGGTCAAGCAGAGGGTTTGATTTTTCCCGGGTCGATTAACACCCGTGTTTTTTTAGAAAAGTGCTGATCACCTCTTCCATGAGTTGCAATTGAGTCTGGCCGGTTTCATTGATCCGGATCCACAGGCAGCGCTGAAAGGCCCGATACAGATCCTCGGGTATCTGTAATCGCAACTCGACCAGGGGCTGCGGAATCGGCGGTTCAGCGGGCTGCTCAGTTGCGCGCATGGTAAGCCACGACGTCCTGGTAACGGAGACCTGAACCGCCAAAGATATCAAGGGCGGAGCCGACGGTCACATCGATGCGCCCTTTGCCGCTGGTGCGGATGCGTTCGAGATCGGCCAGCGACGAGACTCCGCCGGCATAGGTTGTGGGCACGGGGACGGATGTTGCCAGCAGTTCGAGCAGCCTGGTGTCAATCCCCATGCACTTGCCTTCAACATCAACCGCGTGGATCAGGAATTCATCGCAAAAGGCAGCCAACTCTTCAAGCACTGCCGGGCTGATCCGTAACCGGGTGAATTTTTGCCAGCGATCGGTGACTACATAGTACCCGTCCTCACGCCAGCGGCAGCTCAGATCGAGCACCAACCGTTCCTTACCGACCAGACGGTTCAGGTGGCTCAGCCGTTCTTTGTCAAGAAGACCGTCATGGAAGACATGAGAGGTGACGATGAGATGGGAAGCCCCCCGGTCCAGCCAGAAGAGGGCGTTGTCTCCGGTAATGCCGCCGCCTACCTGCATACCCCCTGGCCACGCATCGAGCGCTTCACGTGTCGCTGCCTCGTTGCCGGAACCGAGCATGATAATGTGGCCGCCGGGGAGATTGTCCTGGCGATACATGTGGGCGTAATGGGAGGGCGAAAGTTCGGAGGAAAAATTCGTTTGCAGGGTGGCTTGATCGCTGGCCAGAGTGGAGCCGACAATTTGTTTCACTCTACCTTGGTGCAGATCTATGCAGGGCCGGAAGCGCATCACGCTCTTTCCAAAAAGAAAAAGGCTGCCGGCGATGGCCGACAGCCCTAAAAACGCTAGGAGTTACATTTCCTTGACCATCATCGTGGTCGGGTCGAGTCGCAATCCCTTGCCGCCTGACACCTGCTCACCGTAGTTGCGGATGATGTCGAGCTGGATGGTGGCATCGGACTCCGGCTTCAGCAGGATGATCATGTCAAAGAGGTCATCGATCTCATGGCAGGGAGCCGGTACGCCGGTCGGCGATACACGGGGATCGCCGCGGTGGCAGGTGGCTGAGAACCAGGCCTGCATATCCATATTCTCCATGAGATTTTTAATATCTTCCAGGGATTCACGGTCTGTCTTTTCAAAATCAAAGCCGTCAACGATCAGGCAATTAGGACGGAAAATATCCTGCAGCACCAAATCGTTTAGCCGTTCTTCCAGTCTGGATCGAGTAAAGGCGGCGATCTTGAAGGTCATGATCATCCGGTGGCGGGCCACCATGTCGATGAGTTCATGCGGCCGGGTGACACTGTGTTCCTGAAGGATGAACTGGAGGATGTCGTCGTACCAGGTCTTTGTTTTTTCGATGGATTCACCGATGCTGACATGGATGACGCGCTTGCCCCGAAGGATGGAGTCGAGAGCGATCTGCACCAGCAAAGCGGTCTTGCCGAGACCGGCTCTGGCCATGACCAAGCCCATCTGATTGTTTTCCCTGCCCATATTCAGAACCCGCAAAGGGTTCTGCTGTACCAGCGGTTCGTATCCCATAATTGTACCTCGTTTCGGTTAATGCTCTCGTTCTGTCCGTTTCAACCGACTGGATGCTGTTCACGCATCTTTTTTGGTCGCGGCAAAGGCCTTGATCAATTCGTCAGCCACGCTTCTTGGCACCTGCTTGTAGGTGGCGAATTCCATGGTGAATTCTGCTTTGCCTTGGGTCAGGGAGCGGAGTGTGGTGGAATAACCGAACATTTCGGCCAGCGGCATCTCGGCCTCGACCACGGTATAGTTGCCCTCTTCAAAGGTACCGATGATGACACCCCGGCGCTGATTGAGGCTGCCCATGACCGCACCCTGAAACTCGGAAGGACCTTCCACAGCCACCTTCATGATCGGCTCCATGATCAGCGGAATGGCTTTGGCGTACCCCTGTTTGAAACCGCCGATGGCAGCGAGCTGGAAGGCGATGTCCGAGGAGTCGACCGCATGGTAGCTGCCGTCGGTGATGCCCAGGCGGACACCGGTGATCGGGGAGCCGGTCAGGGTGCCTTTCTCCAGGGATTTTTGAAAGCCCTTGTCGCACGAACTGATGAACTCCCGCGGAATCACGCCGCCGACGATCTTGTCGACAAATTCGTATTCGCCCTCTTCCAAGGGTTCGATGAAACCTGCCACCCGGCCATACTGACCGGAACCGCCGGTCTGCTTTTTGTGGGTGTAATCAAACTCGGCGCGTTGGGTAATGGTTTCACGGTAGGCGACTTGCGGCGCCCCAACCTCCACCTCGGCCTTGTACTCCCGCTTCATGCGCTCGATGTAGACCTCAAGGTGCAGCTCGCCCATGCCGGAGATGATGGTTTCGCTGGTCTCGTGATCGACAAATGTCTTGAAGGTGGGATCTTCTTTGGTGAACCGGTTCAAGGCCTTGGACATATTGATTTGCGCCTTGTTGTCGATCGGTTTGATCGCGAGCGATATAACCGGGGCCGGGACATGCATCGAACTCATGGACCAGTTCAGGCCAGGGCTGCAAAATGTGTCGCCGGAGGCACAGTCGATGCCGAACAGGGCAACAATGTCACCGGAACCGGCCCCCTCGATCTCTTCCATCTCGTTGGCATGCATGCGAACCAGGCGGCCGACCTTGAATTTTTTGCCGGTGCGGCTGTTGATGATGGTATCGCCCTTTTGAATCAAGCCCTGGTAGGTGCGGATGTAGGTCAACTGCCCGTAGCGGCCATCCTCAAGTTTGAAGGCAAGGGCCACCAGCGGGTCCTCTGAATTGTTGCTGACCACCACCTCGTTCTCATTCTGATCGAGATCCAGGGCGGTGTTCTCAACATCAGTCGGACAGGGCAGGTAGGCGATGACCGCATCAAGGAGCAATTGCACCCCTTTATTCTTATACGCGGAGCCGATCATAACCGGAGTCAGTTCAAGGCTCAGGGTGCCGCGGCGAATGGCGTCGTGGACCAGGGCCTCGGGAATTTCAGTCTCCTCCAGCATGGCTTCCATCAGTTCGTCGGAGAACATGGACACGGCGTCAAGCAACTCTTCGCGCTTGGCGTCGGCCTCATCCTGCAATTCGGCGGGAATCGGTTCATAACGAATGGTTTCGCCCTGATCGCCGTCAAAATAGACGGCCTTCATGCAGACTAGGTCAATCATGCCCTGCAAGTCACTTTCCAGGCCGATGGGGAGCTGAATCATAACCGCGTTCAGGTCCAGCTTGTCACGCAGCTGCTGGGTGACCCGGAAAGGATTGGCGCCGGTGCGGTCGCATTTGTTGATAAAGGCGATGCGGGGAACCTTGTAGCGGGTCATCTGCCGGTTGACGGTGATGGATTGCGACTGAACGCCGCCCACCGAGCAGAGGATCAACACCGCCCCGTCAAGAACACGCAGGGCGCGTTCAACCTCAATGGTGAAATCGACGTGGCCGGGAGTATCAATGATGTTGATGTCGCTCCCTTTCCAAGAGCAATAGGTGGCAGCGGACTGGATGGTGATACCGCGTTCTTTTTCCAGCTCCATGGAATCCATGGTTGCCCCGACACCGTCTTTGCCACGAACCTCGTGGATGGCATGAATGCGCTGGGTGTAAAACAGAACTCGCTCGGTCAGCGTGGTTTTTCCCGAATCAATATGGGCGCTGATACCGATATTCCGTACGTTTCCTAAATCTTTTTTCATAACGCGTTCCTCAATTCCCGCTTTCAGGTCGCTCTTGCTCTGGTCTGTTGCGTTCTTATGGGGTTGTTTACATCTGTTCGTAAATAAAAAAAGGAGTTACAGCAGTTCTGCAACTCCATGCTCAATGCGGTGATGGTGTTGGCTGGAAGGTGGGGGGAAAGGATGTTTCCTTCAATACTCAGATGAATGCTCGCCCGCAAACCTGCGCTCACTGCTCTGCAAGAGGTTCGCTTGTACACCTTACTTTAGCAAAGCTGCTTTTTATAACGCAGGGGTGTGCGTGAGTCAACTATTTTTTTGGAAAATTTGAAACACAGCCAGCTTGGAAGGGATGGCATGCACCTTTGCTGATTGCAATGATTTCCATGCGGTGTCATTCCGGTCTTCTCTTTCGCCCGGGTTCTTTTCGAACAGTTGTTCCGCTCACAATCCATACTTCTTGCTGTATCCTCGTGGCGTTATCATCTTGTCCCGCCAGACAAAGGTCTGGGAATTGCCGATGATCACCGTGGTCTGCATGCCGATCTCCTCGTCGAGCATGTTCGCAAGCGTGGTTAGACGCACGGTCTCGTGCTCGCGGGTGGCGCCGCTGACGATACCCACCGGGGTGTCGGGGGAGCGATGCGTGAGCATAATCTCACGGGTGCGGACGATCTGATCGGTCCGCTTCTTGGATCTGGGATTGTAAATCACCACCACGAAATCGGCCAGAGCCACGGCCTCGAGGCGACGCTCGATCATCTCCCAGGGGGTCATCAGGTCTGAGAGGCTGATGGCGGCGAAATCGTGCATCAGCGGCGCGCCGAGAATGGCGGCGCAGGAGTTGAGGGCGGCGATGCCGGGAATGATGTCGATCGGCACCTTGGCGTTCATGGATTTGGCCAGCTCAAAGACCAGCCCGGCCATGGCGTAGATGCCGGGGTCGCCACCGCAGACCAGCGCTACCCTGCGTCCTTCTTCGGCCAGTTCCAGGGCCTTGCGGCAACGGTCGATTTCCTGCATCATTGACGACGAGATCACCTCGCTGGCCGGATTGAGACAGTCACGGACCAGGTCGAGATAGGTGCGGTAACCGACCACGATCTCGGCTTGCTCCAAAGCGGTGCGAGCCCGGGGGGCCATGAGATCGATTGCGCCGGGGCCGATCCCCACCACCATCAGAGAACCATTTCTGCTGTCCTGTCCTGTCGTCATTGTTTCGTTCTTCCTTGGGTTGTTATTGCGAGGGGATCGGCGATCTCCGCTACGGCGGTGGTCACGTCGGTCCATTTCATTTTGGCGACCAGCAGGGTGCTTCCTGGCCCTGCACTGAGGAGGGCCGCCGGTTCGGCCACGCCCTTGGCCCCGGTGGCCCGCTGTACCGCCTCGGAGGCGACGATGCCTTCGACCTGATTGAGTTGGTCCTTGCTATAAAAATCGATGGCCCAATTCTGCCTGCGGGCAAAGTCGAGCAAACCGGCCTCGTCCTGCTTGAGATCGATCGAGGCTAGCCGGGCAATGGCCTGGGGGGCCAGGTGATGCTGCAGGCAGGTTTTTTCCACGGCGTCAGCGATGGCCGAATTCGGTGTCCCCCGATTACAGCCGATCCCGACGACCAGGGCCTTGGGATGCAGCAGGGCTCCGCGAACGGCTCCCTCCATCCGGCTGTCGATGACCAGATCTGCCGCTGCTCGCTCGGCCACCTGGTTGAGATCAGGCGGCAGGTCCGGGAGGAGATAGCGGCTCCAGAGGGTCAGTGAGCCGTGATCCACGAGTCTCCCCATAGCCTTGGTGAAAGTGGCCTTGTCGCTGGGCGTCAAATCCCAATCCCGGCACCAGAGGTCCAAGGCCGTGCGGCCGAGGACATCGGAGGCGGTGGTGAGCACGGCCTGGCCGCCGGTCGCGGCAGCCACCCGCTGGGCCAGGTCATTGGCGCCGCCGAGGTGGCCGGAAAGTAGTGATACAGCAAAGCGGCCCTGCTCGTCGCAGACCACGATGGCTGGGTCCCGGTATTTGTCTTGCAGCAACGGGGCAATGGTGCGGACCACGATACCGGTGGCCATGATGCAGACGATCTCCCCGTATTCCCGCCAAACCCGGTTCATCACCTCGGCCAGCCGTCCTTTGCAGGCAAAGAACTTAGCGTTCAGCGAAGCGGCCAGCCGCTGGCCCAATACACAACCGCCCCGGCTCAGGGCAAGGACGGCACAGCCCGGTTTTTTTATCGGCTCCTCAGTCTTCAACGGTACTCGTGAGTGAAAGCCGCGTCATAGAGTTTCGAGGCGATTCGGCTGTCCTCGGCCAGGGCCGGTCCAACGATGATCATCGCCGTTTTTTTGATCTGCGAATCGTGGATTTTGGCGGTGATGTCGGCCAAGGTGCCCCGGAGAATCTGCTGATCCGGCCAACTGGCCCGTTCGACCACGGCAATCGGCGTATGAAGCGGATAGCCGCCGGAGGTCAAATCCTCGACCACCCTGGCCATCATCGACACGCTGAGAAAGATGCACATGGTCGCCTGGGCGCGCGCCAGATTGCGCAACGATTCGGGTTCCGGCACGGGCGTGCGGCCTGCCTGACGGGTGAAGATCACCGTCTGGGTAACCTCGGGCACGGTCAGTTCTTTCTTGAGGGCAGCGGCGGCGGCAAAGGCGGAGCTGACTCCCGGCACCACCTCGTAGGGGATGTCGAATTGATCAAGCCACTGCATCTGCTCGCGGATCGCCCCGTAGATAGCCGGGTCGCCGGTGTGGAGGCGGACCACCCGCAGGCCGTCGCGGTAGCCCTGGGCGAGCACCTGCATGATGGTCTCCAGATCCATGGCGGCGCTGTCGTGGCAGGCGGCGGCAATTCCGTCGAGGAGGGCCACGTTGACCAGGCTGCCGGCATAGACCACCACATCGGCCAAATCCAGCAGGCGGCGGCCTTTGAGGGTAATCAATTCCGGGTCGCCGGGTCCGGCGCCGAGGAAGACGACGGGGTGGCGGGCTGCCTCAGGCGGCGATTTCGGTTGTTGCATTGGACACCTGTACCTTTTTTTTGCGGATAACCATGGTGGAGAAGTAGTGGAGCTTTCGGCCTCTGGCCTCGCGGATGTCCGTGTAGACCCGTTCGCCCGGCATGCCCGAGCGCTCGGTCAGCACCGCGCAGTCGGTAAGCCTCAGTTCCTCGAGGAGGTCGATCAGGGCATCGATTCGCCGGTGGACCTTCATCAGCACCACTGCGTCCAGGTTGGTGAGAATGCCGCGCAGCCGGTCGTCCTCAAAGGCGGCGGGGACCACTGCCAGGACATCGTCGCCCAGGGCCAGGGGGCTGGCCTGGGAGGCGGCGCAGGCGGCCATGGCGGTGATGCCGGGAACCACGGTCACCGGGACCTGCGGCCGTTGTTCCTGGATCATGGCCAGAAGATAAAAGGCGGTGGAGTAGAGAGTGGCGTCGCCCAGGGTGGGAAAGGCCACGTCCTCGCCCCGGTCGAGATGCTTGATCACCTCGTCGGCTGATTTACGCCAGGCCTGGAGCAACTGATCGTCGGTTTCCTGGCCAAGAAAGACTTTCTTCATGGGAAAACAGAGCGAAAGGATGGTGCGGCCGTTGTCCGGCACCATCTGGCCGGCGATCTGCTGGGCGCTGCTGAGGCCGTTTTCCTTGGCCGTGGGCACTGCCCAAACCCTGGCTTTGGTCAGGATGCGCACCGCCTTGTAGGTCATGAGTTCCGGGTCGCCGGGACCCACGCCGACCAGATAGAGATGGCCGGGCTGCGATGAGGAATTGTCACTGCTCATTTGTCGCCTGTGATAAGGGTTATGGGGTTGAAGACATGCGGTTCGCCGTCGGGATACTGTCGGCGGGTCACGGTGAGGGTGCTGCTTGCCACCCGCAGGCCCAGTCGTTGCAAGCTGGTCAGGGCGGTGGCCTCGGTTTGGGCCAGCACGGCGTTGATTACGATCCGGCCGCCTTCGGCCAGGCGGCCCACCGCCGCCGCGATAATCGCCTCCAGTTGCTTGCCGCTGCCGCCGATGAAGATGCGGTCCGGGGTGGGCAGGCCGATCAGGGCCTCCGGGGCTTCGCCGCTGACCAGGCGGATGGTGTAGGCACCGTATTGCCGGATATTGGCGCGGATGTTCGCCTGTTCCTCGGGCTTTTTTTCGATGGTGTGGATCGAAAGCTCCGGACAGAGCCGCGCTGCCTCGAGAGAGACCGAGCCTGAGCCACCGCCGATGTCCCAGAAAACGCCGGTTGCCGGCAACCGCAGCCGGTGGAGGGTGGCGGCGCGGACCTCGTCTTTGGTGATCAGGCCCCGGGAATGCCGGATCTCGTCTTCCCTGAGGCCGAAGCGGATCACCGCCGGTCGGTCCGGTTGTTCCACCAGCACCATGTTCAGCGGGGAAAAGCTGCCGGCGGCGATTTCGTGTAGGCTGCCGCTGGTCAACCGCTCATCGGCCAAGCCCAGATTTTCCGCCACCTGGATGCGGAGCGCGGCAATGCGTTCCTGGTCCTCGCAGGTCTCCAGGGCTGCCAAAAGGCGGGTTGCCACCTGGTCCGGGCTGTTGTGGTTGTCGGTGAACAGCATGGCGCGATGATGGCGGAGCACCCGGCCCGGCATATCGTCGCCGCTGCGGCCATGGAGGCTGATCACGGCTAGATCGTCCCAGGGAGTATGGAAGCGGGCGCAGGCCAGTTGGACGGCGGACAGGGCCGGGTGAATGCGGAGCCGTTCCGGGCCGAAACGGCTGATCAGGGTGCGGCCGATACCGTAGAACAGGGGGTCGCCGCTGGCGAGGATGGCGACATCGCCCCCGGCAAGGGCTTCTTCCACTGTGTTCAGCATGGCCGTCAGCGGAGCCATGTCAATCAGGGGGCAGCTCAACCCCGCCACCAAGGGGCGATAGCGCCGGGAGACGGCAATGGCGGCGCAACGGCGCAGCAGAGGCCATTGTTCGGCGGTTAAGGACGGCCCACTGATGCCGATCAGTTCAATCCGCGACATGTACCACTCCTTCTTCCGATGTGACCAGATACACCCGCACCGGCAGTCCGGACCAATGTTCCGCCTGTTCCCTGGCCTTGCGGCAGACCGCCGCGATCAGGTCGTCGCGCTGCATGCTTTTGAGCCGGTCATAGATCTCCCGAGCCGTATTGGCGGTACGAAATTCGAGGGCTGTTTGGGGCTCCAGTCCGAGATCGGCCAGCAGATCGGCCGCCTGCCGGGTCTCCAGGGCGCCGTTGCGCACATGGGTCTGAGGCACGGCCAAGGCCGCCTTGATCAGTTTGGCCCACATCCCAGCCAGATGGATATGGCTGAATCCCTGTCGCTTGGCCGCTTCCAGGGCGTAGAGCAGGTAATCGCCCATCATGACCTGGGCCTCCTCCGGCAGATGGAGCAAATTCTGCACCGCCGCCTCCGAGGTCCGGCCGGTGGCCAGGAGAACCGAGGTCAATCCGGCGGCCCGGGCCACCTGCATCGAGGCCTCGATGGTGTCGGTCCAGGCCTTGGCCGAGACCGGCCGGACTATGCCAGTGGTGCCGAGGATGGACAGGCCGCCAATCACCCCCAGCCGCCGGTTGAGAGTCTTTTCCGCCAGGGCCTCACCGTCACGAACAAAAATCTGCACTTCCAGGGTTGCATCACTTCTTTTTCCTTCCTCCAGGGCCTCGACTACCGCTGCCCGAATCATCAGCCGAGGCACCGGATTGATCGCCGGTTCGCCTACGGCCACCGGCAGACCGGGCTTGGTGACCAGGCCAACACCGGGCCCGTTGACCAGGACAATCTTCTCTTCCCGCCCGCCATCAAGCCAGCGCACCGTGGCCCCAATCTCAGCGCCGTTGGTGACATCCGGATCATCGCCTGCATCCTTGACCACCGTGGCCATGGCCTGTTCGGCGTTGCCGCCGAAACGGCAGAGGGCAAAACGGTGGCGCGAATCGTCGGGAAAAGGGATCTCGACTGCTCCGGGATTCTCCCGGCCCAGCAGGCAAAGCACCGCCGCCTTGGCTGCGGCTGCGGCGCAGGCCCCGGTGGTGTAACCGCTGCGCAGGGCTCTTTTCCCCCTTGCTTGCTGCCCCATCGTGTCTTTAGGCCAACCGCAGCAGGGCGTTGACTGCGGCCACGGCGACCGGCGTGCCGCCCTTGCGGCCCAGGGCGGTGATAAAGGGATAGTCTTTTTGCGCCAGCAACTCCTTGGACTCGCTCGCATTGACAAAGCCCACCGGCACGCCGATCACCAGATCCGGGGCAAAGAGCCCCTGCTCGATCAACTCCATCACTTTGAGCAGGGCAGTGGGGGCGTTGCCGATGGCGACAATGCCGATGTTGTCGGCAATGCTTCGGGCCATGGCGGCATCGGATCGGGTAGTGCCGTTTTGTTTGGCCATGGCCACGGTTTCCGCCTCAGCCACCCGGCAGATCACCCGGCCGCCAAAGCGGGTCAGGAGTGCGGCGGAGATACCGCTGGCTGCCATGTTGACATCCACCAGGATGTTTTTCCCGGCCCGGATGGCGGCCAGGCCCGTGGTGACGGCCTGGGGGTGAAAGCGCAGATTCTCGGCAAAGCTGAAGTCGCCGGTCGCGTGGATGGTGCGGCGGACCACGGCGAATTCCTCGGGTGAAAACCCGGTGGGCCCGAGTTCGCGCTCGATGATGCGAAAACTTTCTGCTTCTATTTCCTGGGGGGCGATCTGTTGCAAGGTAACCATGATGTATTCTCAGCGTGATTGTCGGCAGGTTTGGACAAAACGGGTCGCAGCCTCGGGGGTGCGGCCCCAGTGCAGATGGATGTAGCCTGCTAGGGTGTTGTGAAGGAGGTAGCCCTCGGGCCGTCCGTCCTCGAGACGGTAGGCGGATGCAACTTCAGGGTGGCCCTCCTCGATGGTCGAGTAGTGAAATTCGTGGCCGTGGAGCACGTTGCCTTTGGGTGCAAGGAGGCAATCCTTTTCCACAAGCGGTTGCCGGTAGCCGAGACTGTGCAACCGGCTTTGCATCCGCGCTTGAAAGGGGTAGAGGTCGGCCATGGCAAAGGGTTGGCCTTTTAAATCGATAATCGAGCGGCACAGATACATGAAGCCGCCGCATTCGGCATAGACCGGGCGACCGCTCTCGGCAAAGGTGCGGATCTGTTGCCGGATCTTTTTATTATCACTCAACTGGCCGGCATGGAGTTCGGGATAGCCGCCGCCCAGGTAGAGGCCGTGCAGTTTCTGAGGAAGATTTTTATCCTCCAAGGGGCTGAAAAAAATCAACTCCGCTCCGGCCGCACGCAGCAGATCGAGGTTGTCCTCGTAATAAAAACAGAAGGCGGCGTCTCTGGCCACGCCGAGGCGCACCGTTTCGGCCGGGGCCGCCAGGGGTTGGTTCATGTCTGCGGGGGGCAATCCCCGGTATTCGCCGGCAATTTGGAGCAGCAGGTCAAGGTCAAGGTGCTCTTCCGTCAGTAACGCCAACTGCTCCAGGCCCTCTCCCCGGAGCGGGTGCTCCTCGCCCATGTGCAGGCCGAGGTGGCGGGAGGGGATGCAGACTTCCTCCCGGCGTGGCAGAAAGCCGATGACTGGAACCTTGCAATGGTCTTGAATAGCCTTGACCACCATGGCCCGATGCTTGTCTGAGCCAATGCGATTGCAAATCACCCCGGACAGGCGCAGCTGGGGGTCAAGGGTGGCAAAGCCATGAACCACGGCGGCAACGCTCTCCGCCGCCGAGCGGACATCGATCACCAGAATCACCGGCAGTTCCAGGGTTTTGGCCAGGGTGGCTGCCGAGCCCTCGCCGCCGTCAAAGAGGCCCATGACCCCTTCGACCACGGAACAGCCGGTGGCGGGGCTGTGACGGGCAAAGGTCCGGCGGACAAAATCAACCCCGCACATGCGGACATCGAGATTGCGCGACACCCGGCCGGTCACCATCTTATGCAGGCTTGGGTCGATGAAGTCCGGGCCGCACTTGAAGGGCTGGACCATGAGCCCACGCCGGGCCAGGGCGGCCATGATTCCCAGGGTGACCGTGGTCTTGCCGCAGCCGGATTGGGTACCGGCGATGAGCAGGGCGGGCGGGCTCATAGGCGGGTGATGCCCTCCTGGCCGTAATCCGGATAGAGCAGCGAGCGGACAAAGGCAATGCCGTCGATCAGTCCCAGGGTCGGCCGCGAAACCATCTCCTCATCGACCAGGAAAACCTGGCCTTCGCGTACCGCCTTGATCACGTGAAATCCCGGCTCTTTGACAATATCGTCGACGCTCACCGGGTTCATCCGGCCGCTCTGGGCCAGGTAGAGGTCGATCTGCTCGGCCTTAGCCAGGATGCGCTCCTTGCCGTAGGCGGCGATATTGGTCTCGCGCACCTGTTCGGCGTCACTGGCGATGTTGATGCCGCCGGCTGATTCCAGGGCAAACATGGCAATGGCATTGGGGGCAAAGGTCTTCATCTGCTTGTGGATCGCCTCGAAATAAACGTGCTTACGCTTTTCCTTGGGAATCTGCTGCACTGAGGCGGTGATCGCGGCCAGCCGCTTGCCGAAGGTCTCGATCATGGCCTTGGCCTGCTGTTCCCGGCCGGTCAGTTTGCCCAGGGCCTCCCAGTAGGGGAACAATTCATTCGCCTCACTCGGTTGGAGGGAAATAACGCGGACATTGTTTTTTTCCAGGATACGCACCAGATTGGGGTACCCCCGGCTGATCATCGGCCGGATCAGGACCAGGTCGGGCTTGAGGGCCAGCAAGCGTTCGGGGTCATCTTGGAACTGGACGCGGGGCAGGTGGGACAACTGGGTGTCGCTGGGCCCGCAGGCAATGATTTCCTTTTTGAGCCCAAGTTCGAGCAGATTGGTGGTATGGGCGGGGTACAGCGAGATAATTCGCTTGAAGGGTTGGGAAAAGACCAGGGTCCGTTTCTCGCTGTCGGTGATGGACGCGGCGGAGACCAGGGAAGCGAACAGGAGAACAAGACACGGGGTGAGAAGAAAAGATCTGATGCGCATGATACCGTACTGCTGGGATTTAAGGGTGAACCGGCAGCCTGAAACTTACCTGCCGGCTGTTGGTAAAGGTATTGATGGTCACTTCCGCCTCGACGCCATAGACCGCCTCAATATTTTCCGGGGTCAGCACCTCATCGGTAGGCCCTTGGCAGACGACCTGCCCCTGTTTGAGGAAGACCAGCCGGTCACAGAAGAAGGAGGCCAGGTTGAGATCGTGCATTACTGCCACCACCTGCATTCCCTGCTGCTCGAAACGGCTGCGGATGAGGTGGAGGATCTCCAGACTGTGGTGGATGTCGAGGTTGGAGGTGGCTTCGTCGAGCAGAAGGACCGCAGGCTTCTGGGCCAGGGCGCGGGCCACGGCCACCCGCTGTTTTTCACCGCCGGAGAGCCGGGTCACCGGCCGATCGGCCAGGGCGGTAATGCCGGTGATCTCCAGCACCTCGTCGATCAAGTCCTGGTCTTCTTTGCTGGGAGTGGCAAAACGATGGAGGTGCGGATGCAGTCCCATTTCCACCACCTCGCGCACTGAAAAACCGAAGCGGACCATGAAGTCCTGCGGCACCAGGGCCAGGAGCCGGGCCAGTTGTTTTTTCGGCCAGGCCTCCACCGGACGGTCCATGAACTCAATCGACCCGGAGTGCGGTGTCTGCAGGCCGCCCATCAGATCAAGCAGGGTGGTCTTGCCGCTGCCGTTGGGGCCCAGAATACCGTAGCAGCAGCCTCGATGGAGTTCAAGATTGACATCGCGCACAACCTGGGTGCCGTTATAGCCGAAGCTGACCTCGGCCAGCGACCAGAGGAGGTCGCTCTGGTGTTCAGAAAGCGCTCTTGCCATCCTGTTGCCGTTTTTTAAAGAGAATACAGAAGAAGGGGCCGCCTAAAAGCGCAGTGAGCACGCCGATCGGAACCTCGACCGGCAGGACTGCCCGGGTCAGGGTGTCGGCGACCAGCAAGAGTAGGCCGCCGGTGAAAAACGAGAGCGGAACCAGTAAACGGTTGTCCGGGCCGACCAGGTGGCGCAGCATGTGCGGCACGATCAGGCCGACAAAGCCGATGATGCCGGAGACCGAAACCGCCAGCGCGGTCATCAAGGTGCTGACCGTGAGCAAAACAGTGCGCAGCCGGACCGTATTGACACCGAGCGAGGTGGCGGCCCGGTCGCCGGTGGCCATAATGTTGAGGTCGCGGCTGTAAAAAACCGCAGTCAGAGTACCGAAGAGGGCCGTGGGCACCAGCAGGAGGATATTCTGCCAGGAAGCCCCGGCAAGGCTGCCCATCAGCCAGAAGATGATCAGCCCCACCTGCTCGTCGGCGAGGAATTTGAGAAAACCGATGGCCGCCGACAAGATGGCGGCAACAATGACCCCGGCGAGAATTAGGCTGGTGGAGGAGAGCCGCTGGTCGCCGGAGGCAAGATAGAGGACCACCGCCAGGGTGCCAACGCCACCGCCGAAGGCAAAGATCGGAATGGTCACGCCGGAGGGTAGGGCGAGGCCGAAGATCTGCAAGACAATCACCAGGGAGGCCCCGAAGGCAGCTCCGGTGGAGATCCCCAGGGTGTAGGAGTCGGCCAGGGGATTGAGCAGAATCGCCTGAAAGACCGCGCCGCTGACTCCAAGCAGGCCGCCGACCAGGACCGAGGCCAGGATCCGGGGCATACGGACGTCGGCGACCACGGTGGCGGCAACCGGGTCGATGCCCACGGGCAGGGGCTGGCTGCTGAGCTTGGCAAACAGAATGAGAAAGACATCGGGGATCGACACCTCGAGGAAGCCCAGGGTGGCCGAAAGGGCCACGGCAAAAACCATGGCTCCACAGAGTGGCAGCAACCAGGTGAGGGCGCTCCTGCCGTTCATCAGTCCAGTTCCACGCCCGCATCGGCAGCGGCTTCGGCGGCATGCGCGACAAAAATTTGTACCAGGGCCGGTTCTTCTCCTAACCCTCTGATCACCGGGATGACTTCAAATCCCTCCCCGGTGAGGATCGATTGCCAGGAATCCTCTTCCGGGCCGACCAAATCGCGGGTGGCATGTTCGCCGGCGACGATGAGAAAGGGCTTGAGCACCACCCGGCGGACCCCGTGCAGCCGCAGGCTCTCGACCACCTCGTCGAGACTGGGGAATCCTTCGACCGTGGCAATCAGAGTCAGCACCTCGGGGTAGAGCTGCCGCATGCGGGCCGCAAATTCCAGGTAGAGGCCGCCGGAGGGGAAAAAGTGATTACCATGGCCCATGTAGACCAGGGCCGCATTGTGGCTTTTCGCCAGGGCCGCGTCATCGGCCAGGGCCTGGGCAACGAGGCGGATGTCGTCGGCATAGGCGCGGTGGAGGCTGTAGGCGCCGAGCAATGGCCGACCGAGGGCGATTGTTTTAAACGGCTGCCAACGCGGCTTCATGGTGCGGATTGAGGCCAGGCCTCGGACATAGGCCGCCAGATCGTGAAACTCCTCGGCTGGGGCAACGTGGGTCGGCTGGACGATCAGGGTATCAAACCCTTGATCCTGGAGATTGGCGATGGCGGCGAGGATGCCCTGGACTTCGAGGATATCCTGGGGGATATCTGGATGCGCCTGCAGGTAGGCCGGGTCGGAGGCGCGCTTGCGCCAGATGCGGCGGATCTGGTTGGAGGTGAAGGCCAGGCGCACCGGGGTCTGGGGATACGCAGTTTCCATGGCGGTCTTGATGGCGAGTAGCCCCTTGAGGGCCGCTTCCACCGTGGTTCCGAACATGGCCAGCACAATCGCCTTCCTCTGTTGCACCAACGCCTCCCTCGGTCGACGGAAAAAAGGTTGCCGGGCGAGGTGTCCACGCGCCCCCTGATTTCCCTGGGTTTCCGGTCCGGAAATAAAAAAATCCCGGACCAATGATCTTGATCCAGGATGTCCCTTGTTTACCGCTGGAGTCTGTCGTCCGAGCTTGCAGCCGGCAAGGTCGGGGTCTTACTGTTCAGGCAGGTCTTCTGACTTCCGGATCACTCTCCTTCCGCGCCTTCCCGTTGTCAGCAACAACAGTGGCCATCATGCGGAATTTGTCCCCGGGTACAGCGGTGGGCCCGTTCCGGTCTTGAACCGGATTCCCTTTTCATCCGTTGATACGGACACCTGAACACAGTGCGGCCCATGGTACCTGCCGCTCCCGATGAAGTCAAGCCGTGAATCGCTGTCAGTCTGGAAAACACGGGGAACAGCGTTCCCGCGAAGGACTCAGACCTTGCTGCCTTCGGTAAGGTGGCGAGGAGAACCGTTCACCAAGGCGGGCAACAGGGTTTGCACCTCAAGGGTGGTCCATTCCGGATGACCGGAGAGGGTGGCCACGTTGATCTGGTTGAGTCCACGGGCTATCTCTTCGTAGCTTTTTCCTTTGGACCGCAGCCGCTGGATTGAGGCTGAGAGCTGGTCGCGGTTGAATACCTTTTTCTCCCTGCCGTGTTCCTGCATCGGCTGCTCATGCTCGATCGGAGGGGGGGGTGTCGCAAGCATTTCCATGGTCAGGCCGTTGTGCGGCAATTCAACCGCCTCGTAGAGGTCGAACATCTGATTCTCTGGGAGCGTGTTTTTGTCGTGGGCGCTTTCGGCAGAAGTTGGAATGTCGGCGGTGACGACGGTGGGCATGGGTTTGTATTCCAGTTGCAAGCCGACCATCAGCCGCATCAGGTCGTCGATCTGCCGGTCGCGGCGAGCCAGCTGCTCCCGCATGTCCTCCAATTGGTCGCGGAGCAGTTCGATCTGCTCCTTGTAGGCAAGCAGCAGATCGTTTAAAAAGCCGTCGTGCTGGCTCGGTTGCGCCTGCCGTCCGGGGTTTCCAGCTGATTTTGTCTCACCCGCGACCACCTCCTCGCCGTCGCGAGCGTAGGTGGCGAGCAGCTGCCTTCCCTGGTCCCATCGTTCCAGGTCGGCGTAACGGAAGCGCACCTCCTGCTTGCCGGTCACCGGATTAAGAATCAGTTTGTAGGGCAGGCCCCTTTTACGGTACCGGCTGATGGATTTGGTCGATACATTGAGAAAATCGGCCGCTTCTTTCTGGGTTACCATGTATTCGTTGTCACTCATGCCTGTCTCGTCGTTGATGGGTGATTCCGGCTGTTCCTCTCGGCCAGCAACTCGCGGCCGGTGGCAATGACCGCCTGGAAAAAGTCGTCGATCTGGGGTTTGCCGATGGTGATGTTGGTGATCAGCAGCCGCAGAACCAGTTGGTTGTTGACGAAACCGGTGCCGACCAGGCTGCGGCCGGTGCGGTGCATGCGCTCCCGCAGTTCTTGATTGAAGGGTTCGACAGGGATATCGGCGGGGGGACGAAAACGGAAGCAGATGTTGAACGATTCGCGGGGTACGACCATCTCCAGTTCGTCCGCCTGTTGCACCTGTTCCTCGGCATATTGACACAGTTCCAGATAATTTTCCACCCTTTCGGCCAGCCCGGATTGACCGTAAAATTTCCAATCGAGGAACCACTTGAGACTGTCGACCCGCCGGCCGCATTGCAGGGATTGGGTGCCGAGGTCGCGGATTTCACCGTCCTCGCCATCGCGGAAGATATAACTCTCATCCCCGGCGCTACAGACCTCTCGGAGAATATCGGGGCGATGGTTGAACAGCAGCACGTTGCACATCAGGGCCGTGCCCAGCATTTTGTGAAAATCCAGGGTAAAGGAATCGGCCTGTGCGAGATCCGGCAGGTACTGTTGCCGGAGTCGATCACTGAAGATCACCGCCCCGCCCCAGGCGCCGTCGACATGCAGCCAGAAGCGGTACCGGTCGCGCAGGGTCAGCAGCGGCTGCAAGGGATCGTAGGAGCCCCGCACCGTCGTTCCGGCAGTGGCTGCGACAAAAAAGGGCAGGCCGCCCGAAGCGGTGACCTCGGCGAGCCGTTGCTCCAGGGCGGGCACGCTCATCCGGCCATGGTCGTCCACCGGAACTTTGATCAGGTGCTCGGCGCCCAAGCCGAGGATATTGGCGGCCCGGTCCATGGAGTAGTGAGCGTCGGCGTTAACAAATGCAAACAGTTCCTGGCGGCCGAAAAGACCGCGTTGTTTGGCCTCCGGGTAGACACTGTTACGGGCAGCCATCATGGCGATCATATTGGCGTTGCTCGAGCCGGTGGTCATCTGGCCGGTGCCGTGGTCAAAGCCAACCAACTCCAGCATGGTCCGCAGCAGATATTTTTCCATCAGCGTCGACACCGGGGCGGTCTCATAGGTGCAGGCCGAAGTGTTGGTGAGAGCTGTGATCATCTCACCGATCACCGAGGGCAGATTGGCCCCGGCCCACATCCGGTTGACATAACCGGGATGCCCGGTTTTGACGGTGTGGGCCAGGTACTGTTCCACCCAAGTGAAAAGTTCCTCCCAGTTTTCCCGACCCCGATCGTCCTCGAGGCGCAGCACCTGGCGCAGGTCGCCGGGGTCGAGATATTCGACAAAAGGACCTGTCTCCCGTTGCTGATGGTAACGGGAGATGATCTGCAATAACCGCTCGAAGATTTTATCCTGCTCCATACGTCCTGTGCATACTCCCTGTGGTCAGTACAGATTCAAATCAACTGCGGATTGAGAGGACCCCGGCAGGGTAAGCTGCCGCTAGGAGGAACTCTCGCTCTATTTGCTTCTCCTGCAAAGCCGTTTCCCGAAAATTCGGCCAGGGGCGACGAGTGTGCTGCCATTATGCCGGAGATTCGGAAATGGGACAAAATCGTTTGCTCTATACTACAGGGGAGGCGGATAATCGAACAGAAAGTGGTGGGAAGCGGGCAAGAATGGCAGGGGATCGGATGGTCAGCTGGGCAACGGCTTTAAATGTAAGGTTTTTTGTTTTTTTTGAGGGGAGGCTTTCAACAGAAGAACCCTGATGGTGTTACCGACAATGAGTGCGGCTGCCCAAGGCAAGCCGCGCCTTTCATGGTACAGGGTTCAACTGAGCTCTGTTTGTAAAAGTGCACGATACCTGAAAAAAAATGAGGTCTTATTCCTCCTCATCTTCCTCATTCCCGTCCAGGCTGGCCTGGTCGATGCGCAACATACCTTCCAGCAGGAGGTGATCGATGCGGGCATACAGTTTGACCGCATCCGCAGCCGGAACCTGATTCGGATAGAATCGGAAGATGCCCTCGGTCCAGGAGAGTGCCTCGAAAAAGGCATCCTTGACCTGACGCAACAGGGTATTGTCGAGACCGTCGGGTTTAATGTGCCCCTGTTCCAGGAGAATCTGGCCAAACAGCTTGGGCGAGTCGGTCTGCTCGTGCAGGAGCAGGCATTGCTGCAGTTGCTCCTCGGTAATCACCTGTGACTCGACGAGGATCTGGCCGATCTTGCGCTGGTTGACCTGCAGGAGTCCATGGATCAGCACGCCTTTGCGAAAATAAAAGCTGCCGCAATTGGCGGGGGCCTGGACCTCAAGCTTGCCACTCAAGGCGGCAAAATCAAAAAGCTGAAAGATGTTTTCGATGGCGATGACGGCAATATTGCCTTCCAACGCAGCGAGAGGGACAGACGGGCCCGAGTCTGCGGGCTTATTGGGTTGCACGGCCACCAGGGCGGTTTTTTTGGTTTGCGAGCCAAAAAAAGTGCTGAGAATCGATTTCATGGGCGCGTTTGTAGTGTCTGGGAATGGATACAGTCAGGGTGTGTTAAGATTCGCGCAAAACCGGAAAGGAGTCAAGAAGTATTCTCCTTTTTTGCAGACAACCAGATTCAACGGCACCAAAAAAGGGCGACGAATCCATGGCCGTCGCCCCCTAACTTCGGGAATAGAAAAAGAAGGTTACACCCCGATGATCTCCTCGGGGGCATGGGTCAAGACGTGCGCCCCGTCTGCCCTGAGCACATACGTATTCTCGATACCAATGGCCCCTTCCGGAAACACGAATTTCGGTTCCAGAGCAAAGGTCATGCCCATTGTCAGGGGCATCTTCACACCCTTGGCAAAGATCGGATACTCGTCGAGTTCCAGGCCGACCCCGTGGCCAATGAAGCGGACCCGGTCGTTGCCGATGCCCATGAAATGCTCCTGCAGGCCCATGGCTTCGGCCATCTCCTCCGATTTGGTGTAGACATCCTCGCAGATCACGCCCGGCTTGATCATGGCCACGATGGCCTCCTGGATCTTCAGGGCAGCTGCGTGCGCCTGCCGCAATTGTTCCGAGACCTCGCCGATGACGAACATCCGTGCTCCGTCGGCGGTGTAGCCGTTGATCACGCAGGTATAGTCGATGTAGACGACCTCGCCCTGGCCGATGGTTTTCCAGCCGGCGCCGTGCGGATTGTTAGCCGGGGTCAGGCCGCAGCCGCCCACCGGGCCGTCGAAATAGGAGGGGACCGCGCCGCTTGCACCGGTGGTCACATTGCCCATGAAAAAATCCTGATTGAAGGCGCGCATCTTGCTGCAGCCACCGTAGCCGCGTCGCCGCATACCGGACTCGAACAGGCTGGCGAGCTCGATTTCGGTCATGCCTTCGTGGAGCATGGCGGGCACATCGGCAAAGACTTGGTCAAGAACACCGCAGGCCCTCTGCAACAGGTCGATCTCGTGTTCCGATTTGATGGTCCGGATCCGCTTGAGCGCATCCGAGATGTCGGTAAAGTTGGAATCCTTGAATATTTTGTTATAAAACTGCCAGGTATTGTAGGGGATGACGTCGAGCTCCAGGCCGAGTGTGTCGAGGCTGAATCCTTTCTCTTTGAGGATATCGGGGATCATTTTCAGGCTCTTGACATCCATGATCTCCTCGATGGGTGATTCCTTGCAGGCGCGCTCGTAACTTTTACGCACCATGAGGATGGGCTTACCGGAGCGAGGAATGAAGAGATGGCTGCTTTGCGAGGTGCCGCTGAGATAGAACAGGTTGGTGTGGTGGATGATCAGGGCGCCATCCATGCCCAGTTGTTCCAGAGTATTCTGAAAGGCCTGAATGCGTGTGTCAACTTCACTTTTCGGTGTGTAGAGCATATCCGTCATGAATTCCTCCCCTGTGCGTGAGTTTGAAACAAGGTACCGGTTTGACTGCAAAGTTGCCGGCAACCGTATTAAACAAACAACGATCTGTCAATGGCAAGTCGGCCCGATGGAGAGCTTCGATAGAGAGGGAAGGGCGTGGCGGGAAGGGCGGTACTCCGCCGACCGGCAAGCGGCTCAGCTCAGCCGGTTTTTGAAATCCTCGTAGCCAAACCGGCGCACCAGGGTCAGCTCGTCGTTTTCCGGCCGGTAGAGGATGATCGAGGGCAGTTGGACGCCGTTGAAGGTGTTGGTCTTCACCATGGTGTAGATGGCCATGTCGGTAAACACCAGCCGGTCACCGGCAACGAGCGGCGCGTCAAAGGAATACTCGCCGGCGACATCACCGGCCAGGCAGGAGAGGCCGCCGATGCGGCAGGTCCAGGCTTTTTCGCCCGGTTCGCCCGAGCCAACGATGTGCGGCCGGTAGGGCATCTCCAACACATCGGGCATGTGGGCCGGCACCGAGGCGTCGATGATCGCCACCGGCAGGTCGGCCTGAACCACGTCAAGCACCGTGGCCACCAGATAGCCACTGTTGAGGGCGACTGCTTCGCCCGGTTCCAGGTAGACTTGCGTTCCCCAGCGGGCCTGGAAACGGTTGACGATGTTGATCAATAAATCAAGATCATAGCCCTCGCGGGTGATGTGATGGCCACCGCCAAAGTTGACGTAAGTCATCTGCGGCAGGATATCGCCAAAGGATCGCTCCACAGCGGCCACGGTGCGTTCGAGGCAATCGGCGCCCTGTTCGCAGAGGTTGTGCCAGTGAAGGCCGCTGATGCCGTTGAGCAGATCGGTGCGAAAGTCGGCGCGACGGATACCCAGCCGGGAACCGGGGGCGCAGGGATCGTAGATGGGAACGGCGCCCTCCGAATGCTCGGGGTTGATGCGCAGGCCAAATTCGAGGCTCCGGCCTGCGGCCTGGGCGCTCTGTTCCGCCAGGGTTCGGAATCGTTGCCACTGGCCAAACGAGTTGAAGACCAGGTGGTCGCAGGTGGTGGCCAACTGCTCGATGTCGCTTGTGGAATAGGCGGCGGCAAAGCTGTGCACTTCACGGCCGAATTCCTCCCGGCCCAGTCTGGCCTCGTGGGGCGAACTGCAGCAGACGCCGTCCAGCGTCTGCCGCACCAGAGGAAAAACACTGAATAGGGCGAAACACTTGAGCGCCAAAAGAATCTTGCAGCCGGTCTGCTCTTTGACCCGGGCGAGAATGGCGAGGTTGTCGCGCAGCAGCCCCTCGTCGACCACAAAGGCGGGCGTTGCCACCCGCGCCGGGTCAAACCGGCAGGCCAATCTGCCGTTAAAGCGGTCAGTCATTACAGCTCGACCACGGTCCAGGGCAGGCCGTATTGATTCAAGGCGTCCATGAAGGGGTCGGGATCAAACTCCTCCATGTTCCACACCCCGGGCCGCTTCCAAGCACCGGTGAGCATCATCTTTGCCCCGATCATTGCCGGCACACCGGTGGTGAAGCTGATGGCCTGGGAGCCGACCTCGCGAAAGGCCTCCTCGTGGCTGCAGATGTTGTAGATGTAGAGTTGTTTTTCTTTTCCATCTTTAATGCCTTTGAACACGCAACCGATGCAGGTGCGGCCGTGGGTCAGGGGGCCGAGCGAGGCCGGTTCCGGCAGCACCGCCTTGAGGAATTTGAGCGGCACGACTTCGGTGCCGTTGTAGTTGACCGGATCGATCCGGGTCATGCCGACATTTTCCAGCACCCGCAGGTGGGTGAGGTAGTTCTCGGAGAAGGTCATCCAGAACCGAGCCCGCTTGAGTCCCTTGAGGTTCTGCACCAGGGATTCCAGTTCCTCGTGGTACATGAGGAAACATTTCTTCGGGCCGATGCCCTCGGGAAAATCGTAGTTCATCGACCAGGAAAGGGGATCGGTTTCCACCCATTCGCCGTGCTCCCAGTAGCGCCCGCGCTGGGTGATTTCGCGGATGTTGATCTCGGGGTTGAAGTTGGTGGCAAAATGCTGGCCGTGATCACCGGCGTTGCAGTCGATGATGTCCAGGGTGTGGATCTCGTCGAAATGGTGCTTCTGGGCCCAGGCGCAGAAGACGTTGGTGACGCCGGGATCAAAGCCGGAGCCGAGCAGGGCCATGATCCCCGCCTTCTCGAACCGCTCCTTGTAGGCCCACTGCCACTTGTACTCAAACTTGGCCACGTCTGGCGGCTCGTAGTTGGCGGTGTCGAGGTAGTCGACTCCGTTGGCCAGGCAGGCATCCATCAGCGGCAGGTCCTGGTAGGGCAGAGCGACGTTGAGCACCAGAGCGGGCTTGATCCGCTGGATCAGGGCCACGGTCTCGGCAACATTGTCGGCATCGACCTGTTCCACTGCCACGGTGACGCCGGTGCGTTCCTTGACCGAGGCGGCGATGGCCTCGCACTTGGCCACTGTCCGGCTGGCCAGGGTGATTTTGGTGAACACCTCGCTGGCCTGGGCGCATTTATGAACAACAACGCTGCCGACACCGCCGGCGCCGATGATGAGTACGTGGGACATGGGGTCCTCCTTTTGAGCAATTTTTCAGGTTGTTTTGCTACCTGGACATGAACGGATTATTGTCATGGTGTGTGAATTTGAATCACGAATTCTTGCTGACAAAAGATCTCACACGATTGAGCATAATCTCATTTTCAGACGTCAACACGAGAGATGTACTGTCTTTCGGCGACCTGATTGAAAGCTTTCTGTTAAAAAATTTTCCCAACAAGGCATTTTGCATTTCGATTCGTATATCGTGGAGAAAAGCAGCCACATCATAAGCAGCTTCATGAAAATCGTCGATTTTAGACTGTAGCGTTTCAAAATCTTGGTTAGTTGGAATGAGTAGTTTTTCCGGATCGTTAATGCCTTTCTCGGAAATCAGGATATAGGGAAGTATCCGCACCAAAGGGAGATAAGTATCGGCGAGTTGCTTTAGCTTTATAACAAGCGCTTCGCGAAAAAGGGGTAAGTCGGAAGAAATAATTTCGTAAGATTCAATTGTTCCTGCTACTTTCCAAAGCCCTGAATGAATTTCAAGAAATTCTTTATTCACTGATTCAGGATTGAATGGAGGAGGCACGTAGCTACCAGATTCTTCTTTTTTCCGAACAGATTCTTTTAACGCTCCGAAAATAATTTGAAACGTTGTAGCCACCCCTACTGGCGATAAAAATTGAATATCTGTGGCTATTTTTTCATAGGTCTTAAGCTGTAGCTCCGCACGATGCTTTTTTCGCTGCAAGGAGCCCTGCTTATTAATTTGGTAAACAACAGTCAAAATTGCGACCACGAAACCAGCAATCTGAACCAGAGTAGACCATCCTATCGTAGGGTCAAAGCAAAACATCTAATAATCCCATAAGGGTATACATAGGGCACCTAACTACCTGTTAGTCTAAAAACCTAATCACCTTGACCTTCACCTCTCAAAATAAGTATACCCCCGCAATCCAGCCTCATAAGCCTGAACGATTTCCCGCCGTTCCTGGGCGGTGATTCGACCGGAGCGCACCGCCTGCTCGGCCGTTTCGCGGAAGCGGACAAAGAGCCGCTTGGGATCGTACTGCACATAAGACAGCACCTCAGCCACCGTATCGCCTTCCTGTTCGCTGACGAATTCATACTCGCCGTTGTCCTTGATGCGGATGGTGACCACATTGGTGTCGCCCAGCAGGTTATGCAGATCGCCCAAGGTCTCCTGATAGGCGCCGACGAGG
The DNA here is from genome assembly GCA_038318785.1 of Desulfobulbales bacterium. Taxonomy (GTDB): domain Bacteria; phylum Desulfobacterota; class Desulfobulbia; order Desulfobulbales; family Desulfobulbaceae; genus Desulfobulbus. The sequence goes on from JBBQCO010000001.1 coordinate 69,987, forward strand.
AAGGCGCCGAGGTAGTATTCCTCGTAGGGCTTGAGTTCGTGCAGGGGCAGATAGTGCTTCACCCCGCGCTTGTCGATGAACTGGTCGATCTTGCCGTCGCAGTCGCAGGTGATGTCGGCGAGGATACCCTTGCGGGCCGGCTCCTCGTCGAGACGATGGATCGGCATGATAGGAAACAGCTGGCCAATGGCCCAGGCATCGGGCAGGGACTGGAAGACGCTGAAGTTGCAGTAATAAAAATCCGACAACACCCGGTCGAGGTCGATCAACTCGGTGCTGGGATTTTTCAGCTCCTTGGACAGCCGGCTGATTTCGTTGATCGTGGTCCAGAACAGCTGCTCGGCCAGGGAACGATCGCGCAGGCTGATCTGACCATTCTGGAACAGTCGCCGGGTTTCGTCGCGGTAGAAGATGGCGTCGTTGAACACCTCCTGGATGTTGCGCACAGTCAGATCCTTGAGGGCCTGCACCATGTATTCCAACTGGGGCGGGCAGCCCTCGGGCAGCTTTTCGGGCAAAGGATCGGCTTGAAATTGGGTGACATCGAGGATGTTGAACAGCAGGATCGAGTAGTAGGCGACCAGCGCCCGGCCCGATTCGGTGATGATGATCGGGTGGGGGATGTTTTCAGCTTCCAGCGAGGTCATCACCGCCTCGATGATGTCGGTGCAGTATTCCTTGAGGGTGTAGTTGCGGCTGGAGAGAAAATTGGACTGGGATCCATCGTAATCCACCGCCAAGCCGCCGCCAAGATCGAGGTATTCGACCTGAGCGCCTTCCTTGACCAGCCCGGCATAGACCCGGCAGGCCTCGTTGACTGCGGTCCGGATCTCGCGGATGTTGGAAATCTGGGAGCCCAGGTGGTAGTGGACCAGTTTGAGGCAGTCAAGCATGCCCGCTTCGGTCAACAGGTCCACGGCCTGGATGATTTGGCTGGTGTTGAGCCCGAAGATGGAGCGCTCGCCGCCGGATTCCGACCAGTGGCCGCCGGCCTGGGCCGAGAGCTTGATCCGGATGCCGAGGATGGGTTTGGCATTCAGCGCCTTGGAGCGTTCGATGATCAGCGGCAGCTCGTCGGGCATCTCCACCACCAGGATGCAGGTGAAGCCTATCTTGGTGGCGTAGAGGCCGAGATCGATGAACTCTTCATCTTTGTAGCCGTTGCAGATTAGAACGGCTTTCTTGTCGCGCATCATCCCCATGGCGGCGATCAGCTCCGCCTTGGAACCTGCCTCCAGGCCGTGATGGTAGCGGGAGCCGAACTGGGTGATCTTTTCCACCACCTGCTTCTGCTGGTTGACCTTAATCGGGTACGCCCCCATGAAGGTGCTGGTGTAGCCCAACTCTTCCATGGCGGAGCGGAAGGTCTCGTTAAGGCTGGTGATCTGGGCATCGAGGATATTCTCGATCCGCAGGAGCACCGGCATGTCGAAGCCGCGTTCCCGGATGCCGCTGGAAATGGCGGCAATGCTCACCGCCCGGTCGGTCGCGCCGGGTTCGGGCATGACCATCATGTCGCCGTTCTCGGCGATGAAAAAAAAGCCGCCACCCCATTCGGTCACCCCGTAGAGGTCTGACGACTTGTTAATATTCCAGCGTTCCATGGTGTAGTTCGCCAATACTCTTCCTCCTTCAGCAAGATACAGTTCTTCTTATAATAAACGCCGAATGCCGGGTCAAGGCCACCGGCTCTTCTTCACACAAATCGAACAAATGGGTTTTCAATCCAGGAGGCGGGTGGGGGTGCCGCCGTCCATGGGCTGGTGGAGAATGATTTCCCGGCCGGTGGCAACCGCCTGATGGTACGCAGCCCCATGCATGGCAGTGGACTTGCCGCGCATCTGCCGTAAACGGGGGAAGCGGAAAGCGACAAAATCCTCCAGCCGTTGCTGCGCCCTGAGCGCCGGCAGGTCGGAGGCAGGGGCCGATTTTTGACTGGGCCTGGCTGTACCGCTGCGGGAACGCACCAGGGTTTGCCGGAATCCGGCCAGCAGACCGAGATAATAGCTTTTTTTGGCGACGCGGCCGTTGCCGGTAAAGCCGCGCCGGTTCCGCTCCCACAGGGTCTGCAGCCGGTTTTCGAGAAAATGGTAACAGTGCTCGGCAATGGCTACCTCTTCCTCGCGTCCCAGCAGCTCGATGGTTTTAAACGACAGGTCGGCCAGCGGATCGTAGAGCGCGGCGCAGATCACCCGCACCCCAAAGCCGGTTTCGAGCAGGGAGCAGATCGACTTGCGGTGCACCGGCAAGGTTCGGCCGCCGGTGTTGATGGTCCGGTGCACCAGGCCTTGGTCTTCAGCCAGGGCATCGAAATCGAGCCGGTAGCGGGTCAGGAGTTCTCCGGCGCGCTGCACTGCGAGCGCTGCCTCATGCTCGTTATCCGAGCCGCCCAGAGCCAGCAGTTTGCGCACCTTGTCGATGATCTGCCGTCCCTGCTCGGTGGCGGTCGATCCCTGCGCCAAGTCGGCGATGCCTTCCTCGAGATCGGCGCTGGCCCGGTGAAAGGGGGCGTCCAGGCCCAGCCGAGTGCAGGCCTCGCGGAAGAGCGGCCCGTGGCCGGTATCCTCCCGGCGATGGATCTCGCTGCAGATCTGATGGGCCATCTCGTGTTTGAGCACCTGCAGGGTCAGGTTCCAGGGATGGGCGCTGATCAGAAAATGGCTGAGACTTAAACGTCGATCAGATGACGACCAACTGCCCATCTGTTTTCTGTTTCTGCTGATGGCCAGAATCGGTGGCTGGAGGCGGACCCCGTACTGGTAGCAGATGTCGTTATATTCCCGTGCCAACTGGCTGAGCCAGGCGGTATGGAGCTGGCTGTCGAGGTGCTCCATGGTCTCAGCGCCCTGCCGCACCGGTTTTCAGCCGGCGCAGGGCCTCGATCCGGGCGAGAATCGGCGGGTGGCTGTAATTGAGGAAGACATGCAGCGGATGCGGGGTCAGGTTGGTCAGATTGCTGACGCTGAGCTTCTTCAAACCGCTGATCAGGGCCTCGCCGTCGGCCCCGGTCTGAGCGGCAAAGCGGTCGGCCTGGTATTCGTTGCGGCGGGAGAAGGCGTGGAAGCCGATGGCCAAGAGGGTGGAAATCGGGGCGTAGAGGAAACCAAAGAAGACCAGCCCGGCATAGACCGAGAGATGATCCATGCCAAAGGCCGCAAACAGACCCTGGTTGTCGAGAAAGAGCGAGAGGATGAAAAACATGATCCCCATCTGCAGGATGGAGAGCGCCATCGTCACCGGGATGTGTTTGAGTTTGTAGTGGCCCATTTCATGGGCGAGCACGGCGACGATCTCGCTGGTGGCCAGTTTGTCCATCAGGGTGTCGAAAAAAACGATGCGGCGGAAGCGGCCGAATCCGGTGAAAAAAGCATTGGCCCGGGTGGAACGCTTGGAGCCGTCCATGGTGTAGATGCCCTGGAGGGCAAACCGTTGTGCGGCGGCGTAGCGGGTGATGGCCTCCTTGAGTTCGCCTTCGGCCAGGGGGACGAACTTGTTGAACAGCGGCATGATCACCACCGGAGCGAGAAATTGCACTACCAGGATGAAAGCCACCGCAGCGCTCCAGCAATAGAGCCAGGCCAGCGATCCGCTGGTCTCGAAAAACCAGAGGATGGCGGCCAGCAACGGTCCGCCGAGCACAATGGCCAGCAAAAGTGCCTTGAGACCATCAAGGATGAAGGTGGCGACCGTGGTGGTGTTGAAGCCAAAGCGCTGCTCGATGACAAAGGTCGAGTAGACGGAAAAAGGCAGGTTGAGCGCGGTCGAGAGCAGGGCCAGCAGGCCGGTGAAGATGAGCCCGGTGGGAATAGAGGAAAGCGCGAAGCTGCGGGCAACGAGGTCAATGGAGTTGAACCCGCCGGCGAGGATGAACACCAGGGTCAGACACAGGCTCACCGTCGACTGGATCAGGGAAAAGCGCGTGGTCACTCGGGTGTATTCCTGGGAGCGGGCGTATTCATCCTGGCCGTAGACCCCGGTAAACTCGGCTGGCAACTCGGGGCTGAGTGAGCGCAGATTGAGCAGGGCCACCGTTAGATCGATCAGGTAGCCCAGGAGCAGAATGGTCAGAATAAAAAGGAGATATCCGTTCATCGTGGTCAGAAATCCATGGGTTGCAAGAGTTTGTGTTTATGGAGTGCGATGCACTTACAGGAGATTGCCAAGCGGTGCAAGTCAATAATAGTGGACGCGGCGTATCGTTTTTTTTTGTTTGTTTGCGGCAAATTTTTACGCTGATCGGGGATGATGTTTGCTCGCTCCCCCTTGTCTGCGACCCTGCGCGAGGTTTGACAGGAGGGGGGAGGTCGCGTATAGAAGAGAAAATGGCTTCTATCGGGAGGAAAGGCGTCATGGAAACAAACAGGGAAAAAACAGGTCTATCTGCTGCCAAGGTGGCCGGCATTGTCGTCGCCGCCATGCTGCTCACCATGGTGGGCACCCTGTTCATCGTCAAGAACTGGCTCTTCCCCAGTCCCTTTGAGCCGGTGGTTCTCAGTCAGGCCGAAGAGCAGCGGCTGGAGCGCAAGCTGGAGCGGTTTGAGCAGATAGGTGGTCGTTCTCACCGTGCCCTACCGGATCGGCCAGGGACGATGCCAACCGAGGAGGATCTGAAGCCTGAGCCCTACAGCGAGGAGGGCGCTTCCCGCGAAATCAGGCTGAGCGAACGGGAAATCAATGCGATGATCGGCCAGAACATCGATCTGGCGCGCAAAATGGTGGTCGATTTTTCCAACGACCTGGTCAGTGTCAAGCTGTTGATCCCCGTTGATCCTGATTTCCCCATCATGGGCGGCAAGACGCTGAAGGTCAAGACCGGGGCTGAACTCGCCTTTCGAAACGGTCGGCCCGTGGTCATCCTGCGCGGCATCTCGGTGATGGGGGTGCCCCTGCCCAACGCCTGGCTCGGCGGTTTGAAAAACATCGACCTGGTTGATGTCTTTGGCGCCGAGCCCGGATTCTGGAAAGGATTTTCCGACGGCGTTGCCGCCATCGAGGTTCGGGAAGGGAACCTGCGGATTGTGCTGAAGGAGTAGTCGGCGCCCGTGTCCGGTTCTATTTTTTCGGCTTTTTCTTGGCTTTGTTCTTGGAACTGCCCGATTTTTTCTTGTCTTTGGGCGTGTTCTTCTTCACCGGGGGCTGCTCGTGATCTTCCTGGTTGAATTCGGCAAACCAGGAGATGTAAGCGTGGACATCGACGGGCATCCGCGCTTTAACCCAGGCCTGCAGCGACTCCATGGCCACCTCCCGGCTCAGATCGTTGGCCACCTCAACATTCCCTAAACCGATAAAACTGGTCGACACGATGCCGTCTTCAAAGGCCTTGCAGATGATCTCCATCGACTCCCCCGGATGGAGATCGCAGAGCGTTGCCGCCAAATTGCCCCAGAAATAGGACTCGCGATCAGCCTCTTCGCCGGTGAACAGTCCCTGGAAAAATTCCACCACCTCGTCCCGCTTGGCCGGATCAAAGGCCACCACATACGACAGGGCCTCCATGGCCGCACAGCGCACATACTGGTCAATCTCCCGATGAGCGACCAGACCCTTGATTCCCTCGATCTCCCCGTTGCAGGTCCGGTAGAGCAGGGTGGGCAGGGTCTCGGTGGTCATGTCACCCCAGAGGTCGATCAACTGCTCCTCGGCAATGGAGAAAGCGCGGATGAGCGGCAGATGGGCGGCTGGTTCGCTGAAGTGCGACAGCAGGGTGGCGGCATAGACATGGCCGTTGTGTTCCTCCATGACCTGGCGCAGCGGGTTTTCGCCAACCGATTCGATGATCGCAAGCAAGTGCGGGGTCAGCGCCTCCTGATGCTTGAGGGCGGCCTCCACGTCGTCGCGCAGGTAGATACTGCTCAACTGGTCGAACTTGGCAAGAAGGGTCTGGATGTCGGGAGCACTCATGCTGCGTACCTCGGAGAGAAAAAGGAAAGTTGGCCAAAAAGGTGCGGCACTCTATATTTTTTTGCCCCAGCAGTCAATGGAATGCTGCCGGCAGCGGCAGCGCAATGGGGCTAACGTGCTTGGATGTTCAAGCGGAGGCCGGCGGGGGTTTCGATGGCGTGCAACCCCAGGGGAAGCAGCAGTTGAAAGAGCGGCCGACCGAAATAGAACAGCTCCTGAGCCAGGGAAAGTTGGAACTCTTCGGCGACCCGGGAACGGAAGGCCAGATCGCGGTTCACGGCCGCTTCGAGCTCTAACAGCAGGGTTGCGGGTGTCGCGGCCCGTTCCAGGTCCCGGCTGATGGTTTGCATGTCCGGGCAGGGACACACCTGTTCATGTTCCTGCACCAACGGCAGCAGGGGATCACCTGGTGCAATGCAGTCAAAACGGGTCAGGAGGTCTTGTCCGGCTATGGCCAGCAGTGGCCCGGTGTCCGCGCAGTCAAGTAAACCACAGGTCATCGGCCGGTGGGCATACCGCAGGCATCCCTTTGTTGCTTGGTCATAAAAGGCACAACACCAGGTCCCGTTCTGCCCTTTGAGTTTCAGGAATTCATGGGGGACAGGTTCGGGACGGTCGGCCAGGGGCTGGAAGGCCAACTCGCCCCGGCGCACCGTGATCAGGTCGTCCAGATTGAGCCGGCCCGCCCGGAGCAGTTCCACATCCGGGCCATGCAGTGCCGGCCCCCCCTGTTGGCAGCAGGTGCCACAGCGTTTGCAGGTCGCGGAATCGCTCACGGCAGGATATCCAGGCTGTCGCCCCGACGCAGCGTGCCGGGCACGATCACCTTGGTGAAGATGCCCTCGCGCGGCATGATGCAATCGCCGATCTGCTTGAAGATGGCGCAGCCGTGGTGGCATTTCTTGCCGATCTGGGTGACCTCGAGGACCACCTGGCCGTTGCCCAGACGGGTGCCGAGCGGCAGTTTGGCTAATTCGAGGCCCTCGGTGGTGATGTTCTCGGCAAAGGCGCCGGGTTCCAATTCCAGCCCCTTGTTGCGCATGAAATCGATCGATTCCTCGGCCAGCAGGCTGACCTGCCGATGCCAGTCACCGGCGTGGGCATCGCCGACCATGCCGTGGTCGACCTGCAGTTCAACGGACTCCACCGGTTCCTTGTTGACGCCCTTTTTCCGGCTGATGTTGAGTGAGATGATTTTTCCCATGGTTTTCTTTTGTAGGGTATGAGGTTGTTCGTGGTTGCCCGGATGCAGTGCAACGGAATCCGGGGAAAATGTCGTGAGGTATTCTCGTGCTCCCGGATTACGCTTAGGCTTCATCCGGGCTACTTGCTGAAATTATCCTGCCATCAAATCCGTGCTCAAATACCGTTCACCGGTATCCGGCAGAATCACCACGATTCGTTTCCCTTGAAACTCCGCTCGTCCCGCCAGCCGCAAAGCCCCGGCCAAAGCCGCGCCGCAGGAGATGCCGCAAAGGATGCCTTCCGTTCTGGCCAGAGTCTGTGCCTGGCCAATCGCCTCCTCGTTGTCCACCGTCATGATCTCGTCGATCACCGACCGGTCGAGATTGTCCGGGACAAAACCGGCACCGATCCCCTGAATTTTATGCGGCCCGGCTTTGCCGCCGGAGAGCACCGGTGAGGCCGCCGGTTCCACGGCCACGATGTGCAACGCCGGGTTGTGCTCCTTGAGAAAGCCGCCGGCGCCACTGATGGTGCCGCCGGTGCCGACTCCAACAACAAAGGCATCGATCCGCCCCTCGCACTGCTGCCAGATCTCCGGACCGGTGGTTCGGCGGTGCATGGCCGGGTTGGCGGGATTGGCGAACTGATCCGGCAACCAGGAACCCGGCGTCTGCTGCTGGATCTCCCGTGCCCTGGCAATTGCCCCCTTCATCCCCTCTGCCGCAGGCGTCAGCACCAATTCCGCCCCCAAATGAATCAGCAGTTTGCGCCGCTCGATGCTCATGCTCTCCGGCATGGTCAGGATCAGTTTATACCCTCGGCTGGCGCTGACAAAGGCGAGGCCGATGCCGGTGTTACCGCTGGTGGGCTCAACAATGGTGCCGCCGGGTTGGAGGATACCCCGTTGCTCGGCGTCGTCGACCATGGCCACGGCCACCCGATCCTTGATGCTGCCCAAAGGGTTCATCGATTCCACCTTGGCCAGCAGTTCAGCGCCGGTTGCCAGTCGCTGCAGGCGAACCAGCGGGGTGGAGCCGACTGCCTTGGTCAAGTCAGCACAGATGCTTGTGTTCATTTCTTTCCTCCTTCTTCCGGGCCAAAATAGACTAGGGGTGGTGGTGCCAGCATCACCCGGGTGTCCGGTCCGACCGATTCGGTCAGCCAGACGTTGCCGCCGATGATCGAGCGGGCCCCGACCACAGTCTCGCCGCCGAGGATGGTGGCGTTGGCGTAGATAATGACGTCATCCTCGATGGTGGGATGGCGCTTGACGTTGCGCAGCCGTTCACCGGCATCCTTGGGCAGGGACAGGGCTCCGAGGGTGACCCCCTGGTAGAGCCGCACTTGGTTGCCGATGGTGGTGGTGGCGCCGATGACCACGCCGGAGCCGTGATCGATGAAGAAATGGGAGCCGATGGTTGCCTCGGGATTGATGTCGATGGCGGTGCGGTGGTAGGCGTGTTCGCTCATGATCCGGGGGACGAGCGGCACCTCCAGCTCGGAGAGCCGATGGGCCAGGCGATAGACGATGGTGGCAAACAGGCCGGGATAGCTGAAAATCACCTCGTCGGAGTTGGCGGCCGCAGGATCGCCGGTCAAGGTGGCTTCGATGTCGGTCTCCAGCAGGTTGCGAATCTCCGGCAGACTGTCGATCAGGGCGGCGGCGATTTCGTAACTGCGTTCGCTGCAGAGGGTGCAGGCCTGGTCGTGGCGGAAGCAGTCGTGGCGGATGGCCGAACTGATCTGGCTGGCCAGGTTTTCGTAGAACAGGCTGAGTTGTTGCCCCAGGTGATACTCCAGGTTTTCCGGCCGCAGGATGACCGGCGAGAAAAAACCGGGGAAGAGGATACGCTGCACCTGCTCGATCAGATCGATCACTTCGCTCTTGGAGGGAATCGGCACCGGTTCGATATGACTGGCCCAGCGGCCGCTCTTGAAGCCCCCGGCCAGGGCCTCTACCGCTGCGGGGATCGGATTGCGCACCCGCTCCGCTGTGACCGTCTCAGTTTTGCAACTGCCGGACAATACTTCTTTTCTGCCCATAATCAATTCACTTGGTTGCATGAGGTTCATGGTACGCGCTCCAGCATCATGATGCCGTAGGTAGCCCGCAGGTTTTTGAAGGTTCGGACAATATTGCCCTTGTAGTCGTGGTGGTGGGTGTTGATCGCCACTTCCCGCACTGTCCGCACCCCGAAGAGCCGCAGAAAGCGCTTAAAATCTTTGATGGAAATAACGCGGATGTTCGGGGTATTGTACCATTCATAGGGCAATTGGTCGGTAACCGGGGCCATGCCGGTCAAGAGGATCTGCAACCGGGCCGACCAGTGGGCAAAATTGGGAAAGCTGACGATCACCCGCTTGCCGATCCACAGCAGATCGATGAGCAGTTCCTTGGGATCGCTGATCTGCTGCAGGGTCTGGCTGAGGATAACCACGTCGAACCGCCCTTCCGGGTAGTCGCTGACCTCTTTGCTGAAATCACCCTGGAGCACGGTCAAGCCGCGCTCGATGCAGCGGGCCGCTTTTTCCTCGGAGAATTCAATGCCGGTGCCTTTGACCTGCTTGTGTTGTTTGAGATACTCAAGGAGATCGCCGTTGCCGCAGCCCAGATCAAGGACCCTTGAGCCCGGTTCAATCCAGGAGGCGATGACCTGAAGATCAAAGCGCATGGTCCCTAGGTCCTGGTTATAGACAGTGCTCATGGTACACCCGGTCAAGAAAACCACTGATCAAACCGTCCAGCCGCTTGTTCGGCATGAGGAAGGCGTCGTGGCCCCACTGGGCCTCGATTTCACAGAAACTGACGTCGCCGCCGTTTTTCTTCAGCGCGGAGACGATATCCCGCGACTGGTAGGTGGGGTAGAGCCAGTCCGAGGTAAAGGAAACCACCAGAAAGGAAACGCCTTCCAGGGCCTCGTTGATCAGCAGGTTGCCGCCGCCCCGTTCCAGATCGAAATAATCGGCGGCCTTGGTGATGTACAGGAGCGAGTTGGCATCGAAGCGGTTGACGAATTTTTTGCCCTGATGATGAAGATAACTCTCTACCTGGAAATCCCCGGTAAAGTCAAAGGATAGGGCGCTGCGGTGCAGGCGGCGGCCGAATTTCTCGCGCATCGCTTCATCGGAAAGGTAGGTGACATGGCCGATCATTCGCGCCACCGCCAGACCGTGCGTCGGTCCCAGACCGTCGTAATAATCGCCGTTGTTCCACTCCGGGTCAGCCATGATCGCCTGCCGGGCCACCTCGTTGAAGGCGATGGCCTGGGCCGAATGGCGGGTGGTGGTGGCCAGGGGGATGGCCGAGACCACCATCTCGGGGTAGTCGGCGCACCAGCGCAGAACCTGCATGCCGCCCACCGAACCGCCGATCAACGCCATCAGCCGGGTGATGCCCAGGTGGTCGATCAGCTGTTTCTGGGCATGGACCATGTCCTTGAGGGTTACCATCGGAAAGGCAAGGCCGTAGGGTTTGCCGGTTGCCGGGTTGATTGACGAAGGCCCGGTGGAGCCGGAGCAGCCGCCGAGGATGTTGGAACAGATGACAAAATAGCGGTTGGTGTCCACCGGTTTGCCCGGCCCGACCATGTTGTCCCACCAGCCGGCCCGCTCGTCGTTCTCTTTGAGATACCCCGCCACATGGGAGTCGCCGGAGAAGGCGTGGAGGATAAGGATGGCGTTGGTCCGCTCGGCGTTGAGTTCGCCCAGGGTCTCGTAGGCCAGGGTGACGGGGCCCAGGCGGGCGCCGCAGTCCAGCACCATCTCGTGCGGCGGTTGGGCAAAGGTGAACAATTTGCGCTCAACCAGCAGGGGTTTGGCAGCGATCCCGTCAACGCTGGTCATCGCTATCCTGCTCCTTAGACCTCTTGATCGACTGCGGATTTGATCCCACAAAGTGGGAGCTATTCTGGTTGCGGAAAATGGGTTTCATGGGGGCAGTTATAAGCACAGGCAGGGGGATTCGCTACAAGAAAGTACGCCGGGACGCAAATGATTACCCGCGTCCCGGCGGTTGGTGAGTCAGTGGTCCGAGGGGAAGATGTCGCGAAATCCGGTGTAGTAGGAAAGGGTGGTGATGGCCATTGCCGGGAGACCCGCGAGTGGAATCAGCAGGAGGAGAAGAAAGATCATGGCCGCACTGTTTCCTGAACTAAAGACCCCCACGCCACCGGCCACCACCCCAAAGAGTATCGAAGCCACGATCCCGATCAGGAAAAAGACGAGACTGTACATGAGAAAGGCCGGCCAGTTTTTTAGCGTTGCCCGCAGGCTGAGCTTGAGGCTGTCCCAAGCGGTCAGGTCCTCCAGGGCCACCAAGCAGGGAGCAAACCAGAAAGCCATGAGGACTGGTATAATGAGCAGAAGAAACACCAGGCTTCCAAGCAGCATTGCTGGCGAATTCCGTCCAACCATAGCGGCGGTCTGCTGTGCGTCTCCGCCCATCATCGGACCCCAAAACCCCACGCCGACAAAAAGAAACATGAGAACGCCGAGGAGGAAAAAGCAGAGGAGAGAGAAGAGTCCGATCAGAAGCAGCTGGTTACGGTTGCGCGAGAAACCCTGGAAAAGGGTTGCTATGTGGAAATCGTCGTCTTGGCTTTGACGCTGAGCCGCAACCATCACCCCTCCAGTTAAAACAGGACTGACCAGGCACGAAAGCAGGCTGCCCAAATACGGAATCATGGAAAGAGGGAACAGAACAAGGGCATAGACGAGCAGTATGCCCATCCAACGCCATGGTGCCTGCAGGAATAGGGCGATCGCGGTTTTGATCCACAGCCAGCCGTGTGCTGCCGGCACCTGAATCGGTTGGATGTTGTGCGAAAACACCTTGGCGTTGTCTTCGCTCCGGTCGGAACGGGCCGAAGCGGAGGTGCGCTTTTCCTGCTGCTCTTCGGTTCGGCGGGGGCCCATTGCCGGGGTGTTGGTGGCTGGTTCCCGAGGCTTGATCTCGGAGGGGGGCGGAGGTGGCGGTTGTTCAGCCTCTTGCTGCCTCTCATCGGAATTTTTCTCGAGTTCTAATCGGGAGTCATCAATTGTAGGCGGTTCGACTTGGCAAGGCTGCAGCTCAACCGCCACGCCGATGGCAGTCAGCGCGGTCCGGTATTGTTCCCCCACCTCCGGGCTGACGCCTTTCTTGACGATCGTCGGCTGGCCTGCATTCAACAACTGCTCGACCTTGGCACGGTCCAGGCGCGTCAAGGCCGCCAGTTTGAGGACTGCCGTCTCGAAATCGGTTCGAGGCAGCAGTTTCCCGGTCAGTACGACATTGAAGGTTTTCATGCAACACTCCTGCGTATTGGTGGATTGGTTGCCGGCGACCACTCCTGATCATTCCAGGGCGTCTCGGCAACAGGCCACGGGCATAAATAGAGGCCTGCGGAGTCTGGATAAGCAGGCCAGATGAGAGAATTGTTTGGGTGAAAAAGGTCTCGCATCAGTTTTTCGGCGAGGCGTTTTCGTTCGTCCTGGCTTTGAAAGAGGATGTATTTTTGTATGAAATTGACGGGTTAAAGTCAAAGATTAAGATGCGGTTGCGGCGAGAAGCCTTGCACCGCAATGCTTTTGGGGTAATTTTTTCGGAATGTATTTTGAGGGGAATGACTTCAGGAAGAGGGGTGCTGCTTCCGAGGCTGGTGAGGGGTTGTTGCTGGTCGGCCATCCTTGAAGCAGTATGGATCCCGGTCGGTGAAGACGTCTAACCCGAAACCATGGGCAACGGCAGGGCAACCCCGGCAGGCAGGCCGGAGTTCACAGTCCAAACAGCCACTGCTGCCTGCCCGGTATTTTTCTGCCTGTTCGCCTGCATAGATATCACTCAGGGACTGGCTGAAGATGTTGCCTATCAGGGAGGGGAATTTGCGGCAGGCATGCACTTCACCGTCGGGGAGAACAGAGACGAAATTGAAGGCTGCGCCGCAACCGAAGCCGGTGCACCCACCGGTTAGTGGTTGTTCCTTTTCAGAAAGAAGCAGGTTGAAGAAGTTGTCTTTCAGGCTGAGCAAGCTATTGCAACCGGATGCGGCGAGGAACTCCTCAAGGAACAGGGGAAATCGCTCGGGTGCCACGGAAGCAAGGTCCGCCCCTTGGCCCACCATCGCCAGGCGGTTGAAGGTAAAGAGGTCGGCTCGATCACGCAGCTCGTCTGCCAGGGTCAGAACCTCGTCGCAGTTGGCCCGGGTGAGGGTGAGCATCACCATCGAGTAGATGCCGTGGCGGCGAAGCAGCCCAAGAAAGGCCAGGGTTCGGTCGAAGTGTCCTGTTCCCCTGATATAATCGTTTTGCTCCCTTAATCCTTCCAGGCTGACTTGGTAAAATTCCGGCTGCTTGATCGTCAACAGTCGCTCAATGTATCGTTCCTCCATGGGATTGCCTAGGATGGCGACCAGAAAGCCTCGATCCACCGCCTCTTGGTAAAGTTCATAGAATGACGGGTAGAGCATGGGGTTGCCGCCGCTGAAACTTACCTGCGCGTGGACATGATGCTCTTGGCTGAAAGCGTACAATTCGTCAAGTACATGTATGGCCTGGGAAAACTCCATGTTTTTCCGGCTGCTTCGGTCATAGCAATGGCGGCAGTGGAGATCGCAGGCCTGGGTCAGGTGCCACTGAAGGGCAAAGGTGGCCACCCTTGATTGCTCAGGGTCGGCAAAGCGGCCCTGGAGAAAGCTCGAATCGCGGACAAGGGAGGAGGGTGGGGTGAGGATCAGGCTCTTTTGAGCGGCTGACTCGAGGATCTCGTCGATTCTGCCGATGGTGACGCCTGCTTCGAGAGCGGCTTCACGACTGGTGATGCCCTCCAGTACCATTTTCAACGCCAGCAGATCATAGCCATCCGGAGTCAAGATCTCAACGGCGGCTTGGGGAGTGGGCCGGTAGAGCAGAACCAGACTCTTGCCCTGTTGCGGCTGGGCGGATTGATTTCTGAGAAATTCAGGCAAGCCCTTCCATACAACCTCCACTAGCCGGACCGTTGGGTTAAGAGTGCGCTCGCGTAGGGTGGCCGGGAAGATTGTTAGGGGAGCAGCCATTTGATGGCAGGCCAGCTCAAGAGCAGCGAGGTCGGGAAGGTAAGGGTGACCCAGGATGCAAGGGGGGTGGGCCGCCAGATAGGCAGGGAAATCGGCGGTGGTAACCGTCTGGGGCAGTTCTCCCGCCAGGCGGGAACTGACAGGATAGATTCCAGCAAGAGATTCGTTGGCAATCGCCATCACAAGGGTCCAAATGAAAGGCGGGGATACCGACTAGTATGCATCGGAATCCCCGCACAAGGGTTCGTGCCAACTGCACGAGTGCTATTTAACTGCTTCAGCCACTTTTTGCCGGTTTTTTGGGCGGTACCGGTTCTTTTTTCGGCTCGTCTTTACATTTGCCTGTAGCGGGGTCTTTTTCCTTGCATTCTTCAGTGCTCACGGCACTGTTTTTATTCCCGCCTCAGCCACTGCCTGCAGGCTTTTGCACTTCGCTGGCGCTCCCGGCGTCAGGTTTGGCGCCTCAGCCGCTGCCGGCTGCCTGCGCACTCGGCACGTTGACGCCGCCGGCGCTGATCAGGCCGGCAACACCCAGCCCAGCGAGCAGCTTTTTTAGATCCTTGCTGTTCATGGTACCCTCCTTGTCAGGATGATGATGAAAAGCGGATTGAATAGATAAAAGCTATCTGTTTCAATCCATCCATGGGTATAAGGTATACAAACGGGAAGAGCGACTGTCAACAGGCAGATGCAGACCACCGTTTGCAAGTCGTTGGGCACGCTTGGCAATGCGTGATTGCAACGGAAAGACAGGGGGGTAAGGTTGTCCGGCTGGTCAGGGTGCGCGGGAAAAGGACGATCAAGAGGAGGGGAGCCCTGCCTGACCGAACGGCCTGAAAGGCGATTTGAGGACAGGCAGGGTGGATTGCGGAGCAGTGGTCTTTCTTATTCCCTGGTCAACTGCCGATAGCGGATACGGTGCGGCTGGTCGGCGTCGGCACCCTTGCGGCTCTTGTAGTCACGCTCGTAGTCGGAGTAGTTGCCCTCGAACCAGACCACCTCGGAGTTGCCCTCAAAAGCCATGATATGGGTGGCAATGCGGTCGAGGAACCAGCGGTCATGGCTGATGACCACCGCGCAACCGGCAAAGCTCTCCAAGGCCTCTTCCAGGGCGCGCATGGTGTTGATGTCGAGATCGTTGGTCGGCTCATCGAGCAGCAGCACATTGCCGCCCTCCTTGAGCATGCGAGCCAGATGCACCCGGTTGCGCTGGCCGCCGGAAATCTCGCCCACCCTGTTTTGCTGATCGCTGCCGGTGAAGTTGAACATGGCCACATAGGCGCGGGCATTGACCTCGCGGGTGCCGAGCCAGATGGTTTCCTGGCCTTCGGAGATGACCTGGAAGATGGTTTGCTTGGGATCGAGCGAATCCCGATTCTGGTCGACATAGGCCAGCTTGACTGTCTCGCCGATGCGGATGGTGCCCGAATCCGGCTGTTCCTGGCCGGTGATAATCCGGAACAGGGTGGTCTTGCCGGCGCCGTTGGGTCCGATAATGCCGACGATGCCGCCGGGCGGCAGCGAGAAGTTGATCTTGTCCATCAGCAGGCGGCCGTCATAGGCCTTGCTCAGGTTGTCGGCCTCGATGACCAGCTTGCCCAGGCGTGGTCCCGGCGGGATGTAGATCTCCATATCACCGGCCGCCTTCTCGCTCTGCTGGCTGAGCAGATTCTCGTAAGCAGTGATGCGGGCCTTGGACTTTGATCTTCGGGCCTTGGGGCTCAGGCGGATCCACTCTAATTCGCGTTGCAGGGTGCGTTGGCGTTCGCTCTCCTTCTTTTCCTCTTGGGCGAGGCGTTTCTGTTTCTGCTCCAGCCAGGAAGTATAGTTGCCCTTCCAGGGGATGCCCTGGCCGCGATCGAGTTCCAAAATCCAACCGGCAACATTGTCAAGAAAGTAGCGGTCATGGGTGACGGCGATGACTGTGCCCGCATATTTTTGCAGGTGCTGCTCCAGCCAGGAGACCGATTCCGCGTCCAGGTGGTTGGTCGGCTCGTCCAGGAGCAGAATGTCGGGGTTTTTCAAGAGGATGCGGCAGAGGGCCACCCGCCGTTTTTCACCACCGGAGAGCACACCGGTTTTCATTTCCGGGGGCGGACAGCGCAGGGCCTCCATGGCCATCTCCAGGCGCGAATCGAGGTTCCAGGCATCGGTGGCGTCCAGCTTGTCCTGCACCTGGGCTTGCCGATCCAACAACGCCTGCATGGCGTCGTCATCCATGGGTTCGGCAAATTTTTCATTGATGATGTTGAACTCGTTCAACAGGTCCACTGTGGCTTGGGCACCCTCTTCGACGATCTCGCGCACGGTTTTTTCCGGGTCAAGCGTCGGTTCCTGCGGCAGGTAATCAACAGTGAACCCTTCCGAGAGGATGGTCTTGCCGTCGTACTCTGTTTCGATGCCGGCCAGGATACGCAACAGCGTACTCTTGCCCGAGCCGTTGAGGCCCAGCACCCCGATCTTGGCTCCGTAAAAATAGGACAGGGAGATATCCTTGAGGATCTGCTTCTGGTTGTATTTCTTGCTGACTTTGATCATCGAATAAATGATCTTGTTCGGTTCGTTGGCCATGGTTTATTGCATCCTCTCTGTGGGCAAATACGGTAAAAACGTCTCGGCCTTGCGCCGGACGTCCGTGGCAGCTGCTCTAATGTGGCGGTGGCGAGAAAGTGCCATCCGGATAGAAATCCGTCTATAGTAACCGCAAAGGATCGATCCGGCAATTCTTCTCAAGCTGGGAAGGCATGGGCGCCAATCAGCGATGTCAACGCACCTCTTCAGGGTTGGGTGCCGGACTCGGGTTTTTCTCCTCGCGCCATCAGCATCGGCCATAACTGGGACAGCAGCATGCCGGCGAGCATCAGGACGCAGCCGGTCAGGGCTCGGCCGGAAAGCATCTCGCCCAGCAGCAGCCAACCGCCGAGGGCGGCAAAGGGCGATTCCAGGCTGAGCAGAATGGCGGCATGCGAGGGGTGGGCCTTGCGTTGCACCACCACCTGGAGGGTGTACCCCGCACCCACCGAGCAGACGCCGCCGTAGAGGATCGGCACTGCTGCATCCATGATCGCCTGCAGGGTAATGGTTTCGAGCAGAAATCCGGTCAGCAGGCTCAGAGCGCCGCAGACGAAAAATTGGGTAATGGCCAGCCGCACCGGCACAGTCCGGGGGGAGAGATAGGCTAAAACCAAGACATGCCCAGCCCAGAAAAGAGCGCCGATCAACTCGAGGAGGTCGCCGGGCGCAATCCGGAAATCATCGGTGACGCTGAGCAGATAGAGGCCAACGGCGGCGGCCACGGCCCCGATCCAGGTACCGGTCGTGGTCCGTTGATGGAGAAAGAGGCCGATTATCGGTACCAGGACCACATAGAGCCCGGTGATGAATCCGGCCTTGCCCGCCGTGGTATATTGCAGGCCGACCTGCTGCAGGGTGGCGGCGATAAAGAGGACGCCGCCGGCAAGCGATCCGGCTTGGATCAGCGAAATCTGCCGGTTCTTTTGTACCAGGGAGACCGAAGTTCGGCGCAGCGCCAAGGGCAGCAAGCAGAGGCCGCCGAGCAGGAAGCGGATGCCGTTGAAGGCGTAGGGGCCGAGGTGCTCCATGCCGACCCGCTGGGCGACAAAGCCAAAACCCCAGATGAGGGCAACCAGCAGCAGGAGCAAGTCGGCCTGGCCGCTAGGGTGCTTTTCTCCTTGCATTCTTCTTGATGTCCTGTTTTTCTTGAGGAAAATAATCGGTCTTGGAAAAGGGAAAAGAAGAGCAGGCCTCCCTTCTCCGGGCAAAAAAAGAACCTTTTGCGGAGCGTGTAAATGTCGAAAACAGTTCGTTTTATTCTGGTGGCGGCTGTTCTGGTTGCCGTCTCGGGTTGCGGCGTCAAGAAGAGTGTTCAACAGCTTACCGGCTTAGGCGGCGCCGACCCGACCGAGTACAGCGGGGCAATGTATCCGGCCACCAGTAAAATTGCCATTGCTTTTCAACCGGCTCAGGTGGGCAAGTCCTGCCGGGTCTTCGCCCAATCGCTGGTGCAGTTTCCGGTGAACCAGACAGGCAAGGATATTGAGAGCGCCGTCCTTGCCGAGGCCGGGAAGCGGGGGAGCGATCAGGTGCTGATCGGTCGGACGCGGCAGAGCGGGGATGATGACGGGCTGCAGTTTCTCTACTACGGGCCGGCTCAAGAATATCTCTGCACCGATCAGTGCGGCGGTTGGAAGTTTGGCTACGGCCTCTGGGAGAAGCAGGGGCAATGGGTGACCGTCGGTTACGCCGAATGGGGCAAGACCGGCGTTCGCTTTGAAACGCCGATGGTCATGCAGATCGCCCTGTTGCGTTGCCAGTAAATCGTTTTTGTTGCCCCTATTGGGCATTCCCTCCCCGCAAGATCAACCCAAGCCCCTGTTCGCAAGAATCCTTTCGTGACAGGGGCTTGGGTTGATCTCCCTCGCCGCCTCTAAAAGTTTACCGGAAATTTGATGGAATTTATCCGTCATATCCGGTAACTCTGCTCGAAATTGTCTGTTTTTTCGTTCATATCCTTCAGCCAAAGGAGACTTATCCATGGAACGTATCGCAAACGCCGCGCATCGCTGGCGGTTCTGCCGTCTGGGCGGATTTGATCAGGTGCGGCTGGAAACCGCTGAGGACATTCAGCACCTGGCGGAACTGGATCAGAAACTTTGGGCCGCACTCAGTTGCCCGGTGCATGGTCTGGAATTCGATGCCCAAACCCTGGCCATGCTCGACAGCGATGGTGACGGCCGGGTTCGTGTCCAGGAGGTGCTGACCGCGGTGGAGTGGACCTGCTCGGTCCTCAACACCCTGGACACCCTGATGGCCGGAGCAGGCGATTTACCCTTGCGGACCATCGACGAGAGTCATCCCGAAGGGCAGCAACTGCTGGCTTCGGCCCGGCAACTGCTGGCTTATCTCGGTAAGCCCGAAGCCGAAAGCGTATCCATGGAGGATGTTACCGACACCGCTTCATTGCTCCATGAGTCCGCTTTCAACGGTGACGGCATCATACCTGTACACGCGGCGGAGGATGAGGAAACCAGGAAGCTGATCGAGGAGATCATGGCCTGCGTGGGCAGCGACGAGGACCGCAGCGGCTTTCCCGGTATTTCTCGGGAACGGATCGCGACTTTTTTTGCAGCAGCCCAATTGCATGCTCAGTGGTGGGAACAGGCCAAAAACGACCCGGCGATCCTGCCGTTGGGAGCGGCGACCCTTGCGGCGGCCGCAGTCTATACGCTTTTAAAAAATAAGGTGGACGATTATTTCACCCGCTGCGGCCTGGCCGCCTTCGATCCCAAGGCCGAGGAACCCCTCAACCCTTCCATCGCCACCTACGAAACCCTGGCCAGCCAGGATCTGACCTCGGCAACAGTCGAGGTGGAACGCTTTCCTCTGGCGCACATCGCAGCGGGCCGTTCACTGCCCTTGAAGGAAGGGATCAATCCGGCCTGGGCCGATGCCGTGGAGCAGTTGACGCAACTAGTGGTCAAGCCGCTGTTCGGCGCGGTGGAGCATCTGGACGTGGCCCAGTGGCGACAGATCAAGGCAACCTTGGCCCCTTTTGAGGCCTGGCAGGCCGAAAAGGCCGGGGTCGAAGTCGAAGCCCTGGGACTGGAACGGATTGAGGCTATTCTACAGGGTGCTGGCCGGGAACGGCTTGAGCAGCTTGTCGAACAGGACCTGCAGTTGACTGATCAGGTTGAGACCATCGTCAAGGTGGTTCGGCTGGTCCATTTCAACCGCGATCTGTACCGGTTGCTCAACAACTTTGTTGCGTTTCGCGATTTTTATGCCCAGAAGCGCAAGGCCATCTTTCAGGCTGGTACCCTGTTCATCGACGGCCGAGCCTGTGAACTCTGTGTCCGGGTAGAGAGCGTCGAGGCCCACAGCCCGTTGGCCAATCTGAGCCGGACCTACCTGGCCTACTGCGACTGCAAGCGTCGCAGCAGCGGCGAAAGCATGCTCATCGCCGTGGCCTTCACCTGCGGTGATTCCGACAACCTGATGGTCGGGCGCAACGGCGTCTTTTACGACACCAAGGGCAACGACTGGGATGCCACCATTTTCAAAATTATCGACCACCCAATCAGTGTTTCTCAGGCCTTCTGGGCACCGTATAAACGCATCGCCCGTATGATTGGTCAACAGATTGAGAAGTTTGCCGCTGCTAAAGACAAGGCGGTGGACAGTCACGCCAGCACCGGGGTTGCCGATGTCGGCACCAAGGCGGCCGCCGGTGCGCCGCCGGTTGTTCCCTTCGATGTCGGCAAATTCGCAGGCATTTTCGCCGCTATCGGACTGGCCATAGGCGCCATTGGTACGGCTATTGCCTCGATCCTCGGCGGATTCATGGGCCTGCGTCTCTGGGAGATGCCCTTGGCCCTCGGCGGCATTATCCTCGCCATTTCCGGTCCATCCATGTTGATCGCCTTTCTTAAGCTGCGTCAGCGCAATCTCGGTCCGATTTTGGATGCCAACGGTTGGGCGGTCAACACCAAGGCCGCCATCAACATCCCGTTTGGTTCAACGCTGACCAAGATGGCCGAGTTGCCCAAGGGCGCGGAACGAAGCCTGGTCGATCCCTTTGCCGAGAAAAAGACCCCATGGAAACGGTGGGTTTTCCTCCTGGTCTTGCTCACCGCTCTTGGTTTTGCCTGGAACAAGGGCTACATTCAGCATCTGGGCAAGCAACTGCAACCGCTCCTGACCGGCCAAAAGGACAAGGCCCCGGAACAAGCCCCCGCACCCGAAAAGGGCAAGGCTCCGGAGCAGGTTCCTGCTCCCGAAAAGAAAGCCGAGCCTGCCGCCAAGTAACGCGGGATTTTCGCTCTGCAAAACAACAACGCCGGATCATTACTGATCCGGCGTTGTTGTTGGTGGGGTTGAGTGAGGGGAAAACGAAGGGCAGGATGAGGGCCCACTTCACTCCTTTTCTACCCGGATCACCTGGACCGAGGCCATCTGGCGGACGCCGCGGCGGGTCACCCGCGCACCCTCGACCACGGCGATACTGTCACCGGCATGGATGTAGCCCCGCTCTCTGGCCAGGGCAATGGAGCGCAGGACCATCTCGGCGCGGTCCAGCTCGTCCTTGATGATCAGCGGTATAATATTGTTGTAGAGGCCGGAATGCCGGGCGACATGGAGCGATTTGGTCACCAGCAGGATCGGCACCTTGCGGCTCCACTTGGAGAGGATCGGGTAAATGGTGCCGTCCGGATCGAGCAGCAGGGTCGCGGTGGTGGCGCTGAGATTGGCCACCACCGACAGCGCCGGGTAGACAGCCGCATCCTTCTCTAATTCCCGGAATTGCTCGGCGCTGGGCTGGGCATGCCGTTCTTCTTCGCAGATGATCGAGGCCATGGTGCGCACGACATTGACCGGATCGATACCGGTGGCGGTCTCCTGGCTGAGCATCACCGCATCGGTCCCTTCTTTGATCGCCATGCTGACGTCGGTGACTTCGGCGCGGGTCGGCCGGGCGTTGGTGGTCATGGAGTCGAGCATCTGGGTGGCGGTGATCACCGGGGTGTTCAGCTCCCAGCATAACTGGATGATCCGTTCCTGAATGCGGGGCACCCGTGCCGCCGGCAACTCTACTCCCATGTCGCCGCGGGCAATCATGATGGCATCGGCCACTTCAACGATTTCCCGGATGTTCTGCACCGCCTCCGGTTTCTCGATCTTGGCCACCACCTTGATATTGCGCTTGCCTGCGGCTTTGATGTATTTCTTGATCCGCCAGATATCCTCGGCACTGCGTACAAACGACAGCGCCACATAATCAATGGAATGGTCGAGGCCCCAGTCGAGGTCCTGCCAGTCCTTGTCGGTAATGCTGGGCAGCGACAGGGCGGTCTGCGGCAGGTTGATGCCCTTGCTCGACTTCAGTGTACCGCCGACAATCACCTCGCAGTGGACCTCGTCCGCCCCTTCCTTCAGCACCCGCAATTCCAGTAATCCGTCGTCGAGCAGCACCGGTTCGCCGACCTTGAGATCGGCAAGGATGTCCGGGGTAATCGTCGAGATCCGGTCGACGGTGCCCTCCATTGGTTCGGCCTGGATAACCAGCACTTCGCCGGTCAGCAGCCGGATGGCGCCGTCCTGCATCGGGCCGGTGCGGATCTTGGGGCCGCAGAGATCCTGGAGCACAGCCATCGGTTTTTCCCAGGTCTTTTCCGCTTCGCGTACCGCCAGCAAGGTGGCCTCGTGCGCTTCGTAGGTGCCGTGCGAGAAGTTGAGGCGGGCCACGTCCATCCCGGCCAGAATCATTTTACCTAGTATTTCCGGAGTGTTGCTTGCGGGGCCGATGGTGCAGACAATCTTGGCCTTTTTATTAACGCTGGTGTGAGTCTGGCGAGGAATGCTGGCCAGTTGCTTGAACAGGGCATCGAAATCAAAGGGTTTGGCGAGCACCCCCAGAACATTGGGGTAGTTATCCAGCCGTTTGAGGACCTCCCGGTCGTCATGCGCTGAGGTGATGGTCAGAATGGGCAGATAGGGGCAGACGACCTGGATGGCCTCGATGAACTTGAAGCCATCCCAGTGCGGCATATTGATGTCGCTGAGGATGATATCGTAGGCATTAGCGGTGGCCAGCTGGAACCCCTGGTGGCCGTTGTCGGCGGTATCGACCGTGAATCCGCCCTGTTCCAGGCGGGATCGCAGAAGGTGTTGAGTGGGTTTGGAATCTTCAAGAACAAGAATACGCATGGCAACCTCGCGGGTGGATTTCCTGGTTGTCTTCAGTGACTCCCTGTAGCATAGTGGAAAAAGGGGAAAAGAGGCAAAGGGAAATCAATGGATTGCGCGGTGATGGGCGGATTTCCCACTTTTTATAATGGTGTCGGCAAGGTTCGATCCTGCCGAATGTTCAGGAGAAAGATATGCAAGTGATTCTGGATTTGTGTCTGGTGCCGCTGGGCGTCGGTGTTTCTGTGTCCACCTATGTGGCCGAATGCCACCGGGTGTTGCAAGAGGCTGGGCTGCAATCGCAGCTGCACGCCTACGGTACCAATATCGAGGGTGAGTGGGATGCCGTCATGGCAGCAGTCAAGCGCTGCCACGAACGGGTGCATGAGATGGGCGCGCCGCGCATCACCACCACCATCAAGCTCGGCACCCGCACCGACCGCGACCAAACCATGGCCGACAAGGTGCGGAGCGTGGAGCAGAAGCTGGGGTGAAAACTTGGTGACGCAGAGCGTCGACGGCAGATTTCAACGCTCTGCGTGGGGACAAGAAAAACCCGGCCGCTGTGGGAGAATTCCGTATCCCGGATGCAGTGCAACGTCATCCGGATCAGCCTTGTGCCGGCTTGTTTCCCCGGATTACGTTCAGCTTCATCCTGGCTACTTGCTGAACATTTCTTTGAGGTGTTCACCTGAACGACGCGGAAGCAGCCCCGGCCGCCGAGATTTTTCACCGTTAAGAGGTTGCGATTCGCGAGGTGTCTCTGAAGGATAAGGTGGAGATCCGCCCGGTCTGAAACCAAGGGGAATAGGTTGCTGTGAAATTAAATACTTATCCAGCAATGTGGAGGCGCTTTTTTTCT
The DNA here is from genome assembly GCA_038318785.1 of Desulfobulbales bacterium. GTDB lineage: Bacteria > Desulfobacterota > Desulfobulbia > Desulfobulbales > Desulfobulbaceae > Desulfobulbus. The sequence continues at coordinate 93,669 of JBBQCO010000001.1, forward strand.
ATGGAATAGTTGGCGCAGTTCACAGTTACAGGAGCAATGTTGACTCCAATAGCCCGGCGGACCATGTTTTTTTGTCGAAGAAAATCTTTCACCGAAGGAATATCGTTTTTAGCATTTCCTTACCATAACCGTTACGGTTTGGCCTCACAGCGGTTGCTGAAGCTGGCTGAAGTTCAGTGGAAAAAATTATGACAACCTCATTTGACAAAGGGTTTTAATTTTAGCAAACTACGTTCAGTTATTTTTGGAAATTTTTCAATCAATTTGATAGAGTTGGTAACTCCTTGAGAACACTTTCTGGATCGCTTGCTCATTGTCATCGATTGATCGCCAATTCTTTTTTCTCTGCGCTGGCTGCCACGGTATTCATGACAGTACCTGCTTCAGCAGAAAACTTTGAGGGGTCAGCAGGCAAATTTGCCTATGGCGAACATCCCCTCCTCTCGTCTTCCTCCGAGCCGCTTGGTCAATCGCAGGCTTTTAATAACGACAACACCGGTTTCTTGCCAACGGGTATTCCTTCGCGATGGACTGTCTCAACCGAGGCCATCATCTTTGAACGGCTCGGTAGCGCAGATCGAATACTCGTTGAACGGGTGCCAGGGACCGTGCCATTCTCCAAGGTGCCGGATACCCCTGGCATTCAGGCCCTCAACAGCGATGACTTTCACCAAGGTTTTTCCACTGGGCCAAAAATCGGTGTAATTTATCATGGAGATTCAGGCTTCGATCTGCAATCTTCGTATTTTCAGGTCGACAGTGGGAGCAGCACTCGGTCTATTGGTCCCGATAATCCCGCCGACTGGCTCGTGATGAGGGCTCCCGGCAGTTTCTATCAAACTCAGGATTTCACATATCAAGCAATGCGGTGGGACTATTCGGCCAAGCTCTATAATGCCGAGTTCAATATTCAACGGCAACTTTCTGACCGTGTAAACATGCTTGCCGGATTCCGCTGGCTCCAACTGAAGGAGAATCTCCAGGGTACGCTCCCCCCCTCAGATCGTACTGAACCGCTGTGGAAGATAGATTCGAGCAGTACTCTTGTTGATGTCGCGCGGTTTGAGACTCATCAGGGCATACCGGTCACCTCCGGATTCCCCCCTTTCTGGGATACAAGCACAACCAACAATCTTTATGGCCTCCAGATCGGTGCGGAAGGGAAGGTGTTTGAGAGGGGGCGCTTCTCGGTTGGCGGTTTGATGAAGGCTGGGGGATACCTCAACCATGCCGAAGAGTCTACTGGGGTCAGTATCTTCAAGGTGGTGAGACCGTCATCAGCTTCATCGAACACCCTTGCCTTCCTGGGCGAGGCCGGCTTGCATTGCGAATATCAAGTTACAAATAGGCTGTCGCTCAAAGTCGGTTACGAAGTTGTTTGGATCGATGGCGTTGCTTTGGCTCCTGGACAGATTCAGGAAACATATACTACTTTACCGGACATCGTAAGTGCACTTGGTGTAAACACCGGTTCCAGCGTGCTTTACCACGGAGGAACTGTCGGCTTGAAGTATGTGTTTTAAAGTTGCTAGGTTGTGCACGCCCAACCGACTAAAAGTCGGGACAGTGGGGGTGAACAGTCGAGTAGCCCAGGGGAGTCGCACCCTCAGGCCCTCACAGATCCGGACGTGAGCCTCTCGACTCATCTGGCTCCTCATGTCCCCTCTTAACCGAGGTTTGAATTACTTCGAGGTTCCTCCCATCTCTGGTTGACCCAAAAGCAATCATGGACATTGTACCCCCTTCGCTCCACCTTCATTACAGCGGCTTCAACACTACTACGAGGTAATCCGTCCCTGTGTTCCGCATCGGTACTCTCATCCTCGTGGTGACTCCACTTGGATTTCTCCCTTACCATCGGAACGACAGGTTCCCACGTTCCGCACGAAAGCCCAGATCATGTTTACGCCACCTTTATGCCGGCTGCCGCTCGGACAGTAAACAGGTTTCCTCCGAACTTATCCTGGGATGGAAATAGGTCCCAGTTTTGACAGCGTCTTTTGATTTTCGACACCTCATCAGTGGTTCAGGGTTATTTGTCTCCATGATCCATACCTGACCCGATCAAGCCGGGCCTTTTCCCTTACGCTCACTACCATGGCTCTTTATCACAGCAGCTTAAGGTGGGTGCATCCGAAGTTTATGGCCGAAATCATTTAATCCGTGACAACTTGGTTTCTGCCGCTGGTTCCTGGCCCTTGGGTTGTGTCATATAGCGATCAAAAGCATCATCGTACTTGGAATTATACCGTGCACAACGCAACTTTAAGATATTATTTGCGTAATCGACTTTCCACCAAGCTCCTGATCGTTTCATGCGGACATGGCTGATGAATTTATTCGCGCTTTCGATCGCGCCGCTTCCAATGGGGTAGCCACCCCGACGGCATTTGCCGTAGTCGATGCGATGTTTGTGATTCGAAAGATAACCAACCAAATTGTCACGATTTTTCAAAGCTTCGGGCGAGCGACATTTCATCCTCTTCAAGCCAGCTATCACTTGGACTGCATCATTGTGGAAAAGTCGCGCTTTCGTCGCCTCCAACCACTCCTGGCCTTTGCCCTCGCCGAAATGCAGCTTGGCGAAGGCGTGAAGATGCTCCGAGCAGTGGTAATAGTCCAGCACCTCTCGGCAATCGGGGAACACCTCTTGGACCAGATCCCAAATCCACTTGGCGCCGTCACCGATGAAACATAGCCGGACCAAATCGGGAGGGATTAAATTTTTATCCCTTATTTCGATGAGGTACTGAAGGAAATCTTGTTTGGATGATATTTGATGCCAACTCAGGACATGAACAATGCGATCTTGATCAAGGAGATATCCGCGAATGCCTCGGGCTTCTTTCCAGCAGTTTGGAGCATGAAGTGTTTCTGTCCGGATCGGGAGCATGGCGCCATCGGCGGTAAAAACAAAAACTGGCCGACGCTTTTTACCCTCGGATATCTTGTTAATTATTTCGAGTAGTTCCTCGGCAGTCGGAAGAATTTCGGAGAGCTGGATTTCATCGGCGAGATCATTGGTCAGAGTGTGAACGGTATCTGGACTTATCCCGAACCGATAGATTTCATTGAGCATTTCGGCAGATTCTTCAAAGGTCTCGCTGGAGGCCATGCGCGCTGCGACTTTCTGGACATCGTGCTGGTATTTGCCTTTTTTGAGATTGAGAGCATCTTCGTAAGGGGTGTGATTTGTTTTGCATGAAGAGCAGCGAAGATAAGGGCAAGCGAAAGAAAGCGTTCCGATGGTGGTCACGGCTTCGCGGAGCCGGGTGTATTTTTCCTTTAGGCCTTTCCCGCAATTCGGACAACGATAGTCGGCAAAATGATGATCAAGTTTATTCTGGGTGATGATTTGCACTAATTTAGAATCAATTACAAATTTAAAGTTTTTTATCTGTTCTACTATTTGAAATAGCGAGAGAGACGGGATATCAATTGCATCATAAATAGCATCGAATGTTTTATCAAAATGATTATTGAACTGATCTTTTGATTCCATTTTTGGATCTACATTTATTTTATGCGCTTTTCTCATGGTCACATCTCCTATGTTGAAGATATTATACCATAAGTGACCAATATTTTAACTTAAAAATGCAATTAAATACATAAAAGAACAAGCAAGTTTTCACTAAGCAAGCGGTTGCTTATTGACCATAAACTTCGGATGCACCCTTGACGACCTTCTTTAGCCTTTTTTATTGCTGTTAATGCTGATTCACAATCTGCTCCTTTCCAGAAGTCTTTGAATGCTGTATTCAAAAAAGCATCAATATTATTAATCATGAGTTCTACTTGACCTTGAGGACTCATGTATTGCAAACGGCCATTTAGATCCAAAATCTTAATACAATCAGGACTGCTATCAATTATACTTTGATTGAATGAATTACTTCTGTGTAATTCTTTTTCCTCTTGTTTTTGCTTGGTAATGTCATGGAAAATGCAGTGAGTCTGTTGAAAGTGGCCGAGTGAATCTTTGCCGATCTTGCCATGGAATGAAACAAGGATGGTTGAACCATCCTTACGGACCATTTCGAACTCGATTCCGAGGATTTCGCCGATTGCCTTGAACCTAGGAAAATTTTCTTTGAAATGGTCTTTCCAATCTGGATGAAGGAAATCACCGAAATTTCGACCAAGGACTTCTTCTTTAGCGTACCCAAGGGTATCCGCCCAAGCTTGATTGATCGCAATAAAACAGCCAGCGCTATCGAGGGATTGATAGGCAAGCGGAGCCCGCTCGTAGAGTTGCTTCAAGTGCTCATATTCAGCCTGAATACGTGCTTCGCTCGCTTCCAACTCAGCGATTCGCCTTTTGAGGACGGCTAATTCAGGTGAATCAGAAATCGATTGATCGTTCATATCGGTCTGTTCAATACGTTTAAAATATCGGATGGCTCTGGCCTACATGTATAATCTGGATGCACTTCAGCGCTTATGACTATACCTTGCTGGTTAACGACGAACCGTCCTGGCATTGATAGCGTCCAATTCGAGTTGCCATTGAATCGTTCAAGATCGATACCGAAGCCCTTGTAGACTTGCTGCAAATCAGTAGGCAATGTAAAAACAAGTCCAAATTGTGCCGCCACTTTATTTCCGGAGTCGCTTAATACTGGAAAGGATAAATTCAGCTTCTTTACGATCTGTGTTGAGTATTTTTCAAGTTGTGGTGATATAGCGATGAATGAAGCGCCCGACGCTTCGGCGTTTTGTACCACTTCCTGCAGAGCTTCCAGCTCAGCGTTACAGTACGGTCACCATACTCCACGGTAAAAATTTATAACCAAAGGCCCCTTTGCTAAAAGAGCAACTGACGTTACCCATCGATCTTCTGTAAGCGTCTAATCAACCGCCTGCACGGAGCGGAGCATGATGTTCATCTTGTCCACGTTCCAGGGGAGAAGTGCCTCGTAGTCGGCGAGGGAGTGAGCCTGGGGCAGGTGCGCGAAGATATGGCGGAGATAGCTGTAGGGCTCGCAGTTGTTGGCCTTGGCGGTTTCG
>JBBQCO010000002.1:0-90839 GCA_038318785.1 Desulfobulbales bacterium
CGAGGGCTCGAAAGTCCAAGAAACAAGGGATGAGCACTGACGCCAAGCAGCGGTAAACGATAGACAGACGAAAAAAAACTGCTGATCCAGCTTCCGGGAAGCTGCGAGCATGTATTTCAGGGATACTTTTCAACACCTTTATTATCTCTTACGTGCATATACTCCCATCATATTTTCTTACAACTCCGGAATTGACACGCCAATAGTTCCAAAATCAGTCTTTGAAAGTATTGAAGTTCAATGCCCGGCTCTTGACCTGCAGGAAAAAATTGCTGCGATCTTGACCGCCTACGACGACTTGATCGAGACCAACAAGCGCCGCATTGCCCTGCTGGAAAAGATGGCCGAGGAACTCTACCGCGAATGGTTCGTGCGCATGCGCTTCCCCGGTTACCAAAACACCAAGTTCGTCAAAGGGGTGCCGGAGGGGTGGAAGGTGGCAAGAGTTGATTCGCTTGGGAAAGTTGTTACCGGAAAAACCCCGTCGACAACTGTCGCTCGCTTTTTTGGTGGTGAGTATCCATTCATAAAAACACCTGATATGCATGGCAATATGTTCGTCTTGGATACAAACGAAACGTTGGCCGAAGACGGGATTAGATCCCAGCCAGCCCAGACCATTCCAAAGAACAGTCTGTGTGTCAGTTGCATTGGCACGGGCGGAATCGTATCGATTACGACAAAATCTTCCCAAACAAACCAGCAGATCAACTCTATCTGTCTTAAGCGATGTGAGGATTTGGAATGGAGTTATTACGTGCTCAAAGGGCAAAAGGAAACTATCCAACTCTTTGGCTCTACAGGGACGACTATGACTAACTTGAGCAAAGGGAAATTCTCAGGAATCAACTTCTTCTCACCACCAAAAGAATTACGAAATGAATTCCACGTGATCGTGTCGCCAATCTTCTCACATATTCAAACATTGGCGTCATCGAATCGAATCCTCACCCAAACCCGCGACCTCCTCCTCCCGCGCCTGATTTCCGGTAAACTCTCGGTTGAGGATCTCGACATCCATTTCCCGCCAAGCATGCGCGAGGAGGCCGACTAGGCCAAGGCCGTAGGTTGGGGTGAGGCACGAACCCCAACATGCATGGCTGGAATACGTTGGGGTTCACGATACAGCCGTTCACCCCAACCTATGGCTGCAAAAACGGGCCATGCCTGCGATATAAACCTTTCAGAGCAACTGGAGGTTGTTCATGCCCAACTTCATTGGGGAAGACGACATCGAACGGGTCCTGCTGCAACGCTTGCAGCAGGACTACGGCTACGAGACGCTCAACTGTTATACCGTCGATCCTGCTGATCTGGCCGACGGTTCCGGGCGCATGGACAAACGCGAGGTCATCCTTCAGGACCGGCTGCGCGAGGCCGCGGTTCGCCTCAATCCTGACATTCCCCCAGCCGCCATCGACGAGGCCCTCAAACAACTGTGCGACCAGCGCCAGGTGCTGGCCCCGGTGGCGGCCAACCGCGAGGTGGAGGACTGATCCGCGACGGCATCCAAGTCGAGTTCAAAGACGATCTCGACAAAACCCGCCGCGAACGGGTGCGGATTATCAATTTTGACGACCCGAGCGCCAACCGTTTTCTCGTTGTCAGCCAGTTGTGGATTCAATCCAGCGGCGCCGGGCCCAAGGCCGGATATCGCCGCCCGGATGTGCTGCTCTACGTCAACGGACTGCCGCTGGTGTTCATCGAACTGAAGAACTCCAACGTCAAACTGAAAAACGCCTACGACGACAACCTCACCAACTACAAAGCCGACATCCCCCAGCTGTTTCTTACCAACGCCCTCTGCGTGCTCTCCAACGGCATCGAGACCCGAGTCGGCAGCATGACCGCCGCCTGGGAGTATTTTTTCCACTGGCTGCGGCCCGAGGACGAAAAAGAAAAAATCCGCCGCGAGCAAATCGCGGCCCAAGGGACCAGCGTCGAACGGTTCCTGGCTGGCCTCTGCCCGCCGGAGAAGCTGCTCGACTACATCGAGAATTTCATCATCTTTCACAAGGGCAGCCAAAAAATCATCGCCCAGAACCACCAGTTCATCGGCGTCAATCGGGGTTTTGCCGCCTTTCTCCGCCGTGAGGAGTTGGGTGGCAAGCTGGGCGTGTTCTGGCACACCCAGGGCTCGGGCAAGAGCTTTTCGATGATCTTCTACGCCCGCAAGATTTTCCGCAAATGCGTGGGCAATTACAGCTTCGTGGTGGTCACCGACCGCGAAGATCTCGACCGCCAGATCTATACAAACTTCCTCCACACCGAGACCGTGCGCAAGGCCGATGCGGCCCAGCCCACCAACAGCGAACAGATGCGGACCTTCCTTGGCCAGAACAAACGGCTGGTCTTCACCCTGATCCACAAGTTCCGCTGGCCCAAGGGCAAGGACTATCCGCTGCTTTCCGCCCGCGACGACATCATCGTCATTGTCGACGAGGCCCACCGCACCCAGTACAAGTCGTTGGCCGAGAACATGCGCGCCGGCCTGCCGAACGCCCAATTTCTGGCCTTCACCGGCACGCCGCTGTTGGGCCGTGAGCGCAAAACCAACGAATGGTTCGGGGATTATGTTTCGGAATACAACTTCAGCCAGTCAATGGACGACGGCGCCACGGTGCCGCTGTTTTACAGCAAGCGCGTGCCCGAGGTGCAGAACCAGAACGACGACCTGAGCGATGAGTTTTATCAGATCCTGGAAGACGAAAACCTCGACGAGACCCAGCAGGCCAAGCTGGAACGCCAATTTGCCAGCGAACTGGAGCTGATCAAGCGCGACGACCGGCTGGAGATCATCGCCAAGGACATTGTCGCCCACTTTCCCCGCCGGGGCTATCTGGGCAAGGGCATGGTTATCTCGGTAGACAAGTTCACGGCGGTGAAGATGTTTGACAAGGTGCAGCGGCTGTGGAAGGAGGCCATCAAAACCCTTCGCGGCACCATCAACCAATCCACCAACGAACTGCACAACGCCCGCCTCAAGCGGCAGGTGGCGTACATGAAGGCCGTGGAGATGGCGGTGGTGATCAGCGCCGAGAACGGTGAAGAGGAAAAGTTCGCCCAGCAGGGGCTCGACATCCGGCCGCACCGCAAGCGCCTGGACACACTCGACGCCAACGGCCATGACCTGGAATACAACTTCAAGGACCCGAAACACCCGCTGCAGTTGGTGTTTGTCTGCGCCATGTGGCTCACCGGCTTTGACGCGCCGACCGTCTCCACCCTTTATCTCGACAAGCCGCAGAAGGATCACACCCTGATGCAGACCATCGCCCGCGCCAACCGGGTGAGCGCGCACACCATTGGCGGGGTGGAAAAGCGGCACGGCGAGATCATCGACTATTACGGCGTCTTTGGCCGCTTGAAAAAGGCGCTCAAGGACTACGGCCAGGGCAATACGGGCGAGGAGCCGCCGGTGCGGGACAAGGAGGAGCTGTTTCGCCTGCTGGAAGAGGCCATCGACCAGGCCTGCGCCTACTGCGTGGACAAGGGGGTTGAGCTTCGCAGTGTGCTGGCGGAGCAGGATATTTTTCAGCAGTTGGGCCAGTTCAAACTGTGGGCGGACACCCTGCTGACCAAGGACGAGTGGCGCAAGAGTTTTTGTGTGTACGAGAACGTGGTCACCGGCCTGTTCGAGGCCTGCAAACCGGAGGTGCTCGGCGCCCCGGTGGTGCGGACCGTGGCGGTGGTGCAGTATCTGCGCGGGGTGATCGACAGCATCATCGAGCAGCAGGACATCGAGTCGGCGCGGCGGCGGATCGGTGAGCTGCTGGATGAAAGCGTGGTGGTGGGCGAAGGCGGTTTGCCCATGGCCGAGGAACACGAAGCCTACGTCATCCGCCAGAAAGGCAAACTCTGGGACCTGAGCCGGATCGATTTCGACAAGCTGCGGGCGGAGTTTAAGGCGACGGTCTACAAAAATATCGAAATCACAGATCTGCGGGTATTCCTCGAGAAAAAGGTGGCGGAAATGCTCGGCAAAAACAGCACCCGCCGCAATTTCGGCGAACGGCTGCAGGAGGTGATCAACGCCTACAACGCCGGCAGCAGTTCGGCGGATGCGGTGTTTGAGGAGCTGATGCAGTTCGCCGCCAGCCTGCAAGAAGAGGAGGCGCGGCGTATCCGTAAGGGCCTAAACGAAGACGAACTTGAACTCTACGACCTGTTGTGCAGGGACAAGATGACCAAGGACGAGGAGCAGAGCGTGCGGTTGGCGGCCAAGGCCCTGCTCAAACGGTTAACCGAGGAACACCCCAAAGTGCTGGTGCAGGACTGGTACAAGGACAGCCAGACCAGGCTGGCGGTCAAGGATGAGGTCAGCCGGGTGCTGGACACTTTTTTACCTCACGACAGTTATGACACCATCGTGTTCAACGAAAAGCGGGACAAGGTGTTTGAACTGACGCTTGATCTGGCGATTAACCGCCTCCGGTGGGCAGCGTGAAGAAAAGATGGGCTAACTGTTTCTTATTGCTGCAAATATCGCCAATAAAATTGGCCTGGATGCAGCAAGATCGGTTTCGGGCCTTCCGTTAATTCTTCCATTTCTAAAGCAAACGAGGCCTGCTGCACACAGCAACATCTCGTCGAGGAGGGTGCGTCCTATCAACCCGTAGCCTGGATGAAGTGCAACGGAATCCGGGAACACATCACATCAAACCCCGGATTCCGCAAGCTGCATCCAGGCTACGGTCCGCCGCCCAGCTCTCGTTCTCTGGTGTCCACGCGCCGCATGGGAACGATCAAACCCCCGCCACTTTTACAATCTGAACTCCCAAAAAGGAAGAATTCTCCGTTGTGCCATTTCGAGCGCAGCGAGAAATATCTGGTTATGAGATTTCTCCTCGCTGTGCTCGTCGAAATGACAGAAATAGACTTTTTACGAAACCCTCAAAATCGGAAGGGTATCAACGGGGGCAGGGGAAAAGAGGAAAGAGCGACGCCAACAAAAAAAGCTCCGGTCAGGGGCTGACCGGAGCTTTCATCAAAAATGGACGGGTTGAGAGATTACTTCAATGCAGCGAGCGCGGCATCATAATTGGGCTCCTGGGCAATTTCGGGAACCTGCTCGGTATAGAGGACTTTGCCGTCGGCGCCGATGATGACAATGGCGCGGGACAACAGGCCGGCAATGGGGCCGGTGGTAATGGTCACGCCGTAATCCTTGCCAAAAGCGTTGGAACGGAACACTGAGAGCGACTCCACATTCTTCAGACCATCGGTCTCGCAGAACCGGGTGTGCGCGAACGGCAGATCGGCGGAGATACAGAGGACAACGGTGTTGGTCAATTCGCCGGCGGTCTTGTTGAACTGGCGCACCGAGGCTGCGCACACCGGGGTATCGATGCTCGGGAAGATGTTGAGAACGACTTTTTTGCCTTTGTAATCGGCTAGTGTCACCTCGGACAGATCGGTCTTGACCAAGGCGAAGTTAGGGGCTGCGGATGCCTTGGCGGGCAGGGTGCCGATGGTTTCAATTGCATTGCCTTTCAGGGTGATTTTGGCCATGGTACGTCTCCTTTTTTTAAGTGATATCGAGTGGAAGTACACTGCGAGTGGTGCGAGGCGCCCTGTTAATGGACCACTTCACCGGCAGCAAACAGAAAGCAAACATTGCTGCAGACGATAATCATTCTCTTTTTGCTGTAAAGCAGAATTTCAAAAGAAAGACTGACCCTGGGGCAGGCGGGAGAGGGAGGCGGCCGGCAACGAGAGGCAAGACGTTGCCGGCGATGGAGTTGCGCGGGAAGCTAGCGCGTTGAGGTGGCTATTGGCTCAGCCAGTTCCGGGGTGTCGGTTTCCTGTTCTTTCCGGGCACAGGCGGCGCAGGTGCCGTGGACAACCACACTGGTGCGGGCAATGGCGCCGATTTCCGCAAGACCAGACGGTAATGTCATGGCATCAAAGGAGTGCCAGGAAAAATCGAACACTTGGCCGCAGGTATCACAGAGAAAGTGGTGATGGCGGGTGGTCAGCGCTTCGTAACGGGCTTGACTCTCCACGGTTTCCACTCGGTGGACCAAGCAGAGTTTTTCAAAGGTGGCCAGTGTCCGATAGACCGTGTCGAGCGACAAGGACGGCAAGCGTTTTTCCAGACGCTTATACAAAGTTTCGGCGGAAGGATGATCGTGGGCGTCGAGCAGTTCCCGATAAATTTCCAACCGCTGGTGGGTCACCTTGAGGCCGGCGTCCTTGCACATCTGCTCAAAATGCTGCAGTTGCGGTTGGAAGTTTTTTGTCGCCATGGAAAGTCCAAATGATAATTTTTACTAAAAAGAGAGTGTTGATTATGTAATATAGGCTATTTTTTCTGACGTCAATGAGATTTCTTCAAACTACTCCTATGGCACGCTGTGGTTATTTCCAATCTGTCCTCATCCGGATCATAACGAATCGTCGTTCATGCTTCTCCTTTCCCCACAGCCAACAGCTTGGTGATCAGGCCGCAGTGGACCATGCCGGTCAGCCACTCCTTGGGGATGGCGGCCTCTCCCAGATGGGCTCCCAGGATCATGCCGGCAACCAGACCGCGGGCTGCCGAGTCACCCCCGGCCATGACATTCTCAATCAGAGCCGTCTTGAGATCGTTGGGGTAGGTGATGATCAGGTGGATGGCACCGGGCAGGGCGGCGGCAATACCGCACATCTGGCCGAATTTTTTGATCACCGTGCGCGTGTCCTTGCCGCCGGAGTCCAAACCGCCCCGGATGCGGTTATCCAGGTCGATATCGGCCACCCCTTCCTCGAGAGCATTTTCCATGGCGGTCACCGGATCGGTTCCTCGCAGCACCTCCCAGGCCGTCTTGGCGATGAACGCGGCCCCTGCCAGGGTGGCTGGGTTGTTGTGGGTCATGGCGGTCTGCTGGCGAACGGCCTCCAGCAGGCGGTCGCGGTCGCTGCGATACCAATAAACCAGGGGCGCAATCCGTGCGGCCCCGCCGAGATCCGAGGAATGGGAGCCGCACTGGTCGGGCGGCAGTTGCCGTTCCATGTTTTCCAAGGTGGTGGCGGTGGCTTTGTCGATATACCCCCGGTAGTCGGCAAACAAGGCCTGCCAGGTGGCGGCGAAATCAGGCAAAGAAAAGGCTCCGGTCCGGGCCAGGGATTCCAGCAGCACCAGGGCCTGATCGCCGTAATGGGTCAACTCGCCTTGCGCCTTGCCGGCATGGTAGGAATCGGGCAGGGGTTTGAGCAATCGGTCCACTCGGCCGATCCGCTGATCAATTGCATCGGTGTCGTAGATCCAGTGCGCCCCCAGGGCGAGACTGTCGGCTGCAAATGAGGCCAGGACCATGGCCGTTGCCTGTGTTTTCATACTCATTCTCCCATGTCGTTCCGACTGTTGATGAACAGGTTATGATTCCATCGTTCTTTTTCCAAACCAATAGGCTTGGAGGCTTGATTTGTCAAATCCATCATGCTACGGGTATTGCCCTGTTTCGATGGCGGCGAGGTTCAGGGTTAATTCTTGGCAAAGGGCGGTCGATAGAGAGAGGAGGCCCCTATCAGAATAAATTCTACCCCGGATGAGGAGGAACGATGAAAATTGCTGCGACCTCGGTCAGCATGGATGCAGCACGAACCTACAGGGAAGTGGACCAACGATACACTGGATTGAGCATGGGCACGGCGCCCGCCGAGACCTCGGGACAAACCGAGCTCTTTGGTATTCGCCTTGCTGCAATGCTTGCCAGCTCAACCCAAACACAACTCACCTGCCGGTCTGAAGTCAGTCAGGCCAGCAGTGACAGCACCACCCTCAGCGCCGGCAGCACCAAGGATACCGGCACCGAGGCCACCCTCGCGCAACTGGCCGGGCAGGTGATTGGCCAACCATTGAGCATCCGTGCCGCGGAAGTCGAGGAGACTGCATCCGGACAGCTTACCCCGCTGGATCAGGCCGCCAGCCGCCTGCTGAGTGTGCGGACAGCCAACTTAGTCAGCGGTACGTTCTACAGCCAGGAAGAGTCCCTGCTGTTTGCCGCCCAAGGCACGGTCCAGACCACGGACGGGCGGGAGATCGCCTTTGATCTCGGTCTTTCCATGGAACGGTCCACCGTGGCCTTCGAATTCTCGGCGGTGGAGGTTTCCACCCTCTTTATCGATCCCCTGATCCTTCAGTTTGACCTGGACTCGCCGTTGCTCGGCGACAGTACCTTTCTCTTTGACCTCGACAGTGACGGGGCAGCGGAGAATCTGGCCTGTCCCGGCAGCGGATGCGGTTTCCTCGCCTTTGACAGCAACAACGACGGGGCTATCAACAACGGCCTGGAGCTGTTTGGTCCGGAGAGCGGTTCGGGTTTTGGCGAACTGGCCGAACTGGATACCGACGCCAACCAATGGATTGATGAAAACGATCCCATCTTTAACCAGCTGTTCATCTGGAGGCCCGACGGGCAGGGCGGCCAATCCTTGATGTCTCTGCAAGAGGCCGGACTCGGGGCGATTTCCGTCCTCCATGCCGGTACAGGCTTCCAATTGGAAAAGGCGGACGGAACCATCCTGGGAACGATCAAGGCCAGCGGTGTCTTTCTTACCGAGGATGGCGAAGTGCGCTCCCTGCAAGAGGTTGATCTGGCCCTGCCCGGCACCCAGGCAACCATCGGCACGAGCGGTTTTCATGCGTCGACCCATCGATTGGAGGCGGCCATGGAATCCCTGCGGGATATTATCAGCATGCAGCGGCTGCGGTTGCGGATGATGCTCACCGGTGAGCGTCTGCGCACTGCGGTGGCAAAAAAGGAAGATCCGCAGGGTTTTCTGTTTAACTGGATGCACGCACGCAGTGAGTGGCAGGCCCAGGTTGAGAGCTGGCTTGGGGAGAGGAACGGGCTCGAACCGACCGATGTGGTTGCCCCGTTTGCGTGGATGGACCCCCAGCCCGGAGCGGAAAAAAGCAGTTGATCACGGCACGGAACAATCCCGGCACCGTTACGGAGCCGGGATTGCCTCCTGATTGGCAGCGGCTCGCAGATGGTCCAGAAAGACGGCGGCCACCGGCGAGGGTTCGCGGTTCTTCCGCTGGATGAGATAAAGAGGCCGTTCGGCCGCTGCATCTTCAAGAGAGAGAGCCACCAAGGTTCCCGTCAGCACGTCCTGGGCGACGGATCGGGCGGAAAGCACCGCAATGCCGATGCCAGCCTTGACCGCTTCCCGGACGGCCTCATTGGATCCCAGGGTCGCTGTTTCCCGGAGATCGGTTTCCCGGTGGCCGCGTTGTTCGAGGATGCGGGCGATAACCTTGCGGGTGCCCGAGCCCTGCTCCCGGAGGATCAAGGGATGGTTGAGCAGTTCGCTCACCGGCAGGGAGGGGTGGGCGGCCAGCGGGTGATGGGGAGGGACGGCCACAACCAGGGTGTCGGTAAAAAGGGCGCTCCAATCCAGGCCCCGTTCGTTCCAGATTGCCCCGACAAGACCCAGGTCAACGGTGCCGTCCAGTATCCGGGCGGCGATGGTCCGCGAATCGCTGACCTGGACCCGGGGCCTGACGTCGGGATATTGCCGGCAAAAGGAGGCGAGCAGCCGGGGCAGGATGTAGGCCCCGGGGATAGTGCTGGCCCCGATGCGGATCTCGCCGCTCAAGGCCCCGTTGTAACGGGCGATGGCCTGCAGGGCCTCCTGCTGCATTTGGGTCATCCGGACCGCGTAATCATAGAGCAGGCGTCCGACCGGGGTGGGGGCCGCTTCCCGTCCCAACCGGTCCACCAGTTTCAGCCCCAATTCTTCCTCCAGGCTGCGGATATGCTCGCTCACCGTTGGCTGCGAGAGCAGCGCCGCCTCGGCCGCCTTAGTGAAACTCTTCAGCTCCACCACCTTGCGGAAAACGTCCAGTTTTCTGATGTCCATGCAGGTCTCTCGTTGCTTGTTTAAAGGGGGTTTTCTGAAGTGAAGCCGCTTTCCTGGCGTCGGAGTTTTTCCCCAAGGCCGGAATAACGGACGACCCGGCGCTGGATGGCCCGGAGAAGCAGGTCTCTGCGACCCAAGAGGGTCAGGTGCTCCCGCGCCCTGGTGATGCCGGTGTAGAGCAATTCGCGGCTGAGGATCGGCACATCGTCTTGGGGGAGAATGAACAGCACCTGGGCGAATTCCGAACCTTGCGATTTATGCACAGTGATGGCGTAGGAGGTCTGCCAGGCAGGCAGGCGCGCCAGGCTTACCGGCCGGATCGCGCCGTTTTCCAGCGGGAACCAGGCCTGAAGGGTGCCCTGGTCGTCGGGCCAGAGAATGCCGGTGTCGCCGTTGAAGAGGCCGAGGCCGTAATCGTTGCGCAGGATGAGAATTGGCATGCCGCGATAGATGCGCTCCGCTAAAGGGATCTGGCCCTTGCGCCGGAAGAGTGTTTCCGCCAGGCGGTTGATGCCCTCGACCCCGCTCGGTCCTTCGCGCAGGGCGCAGAGGATCCGCCGGTAGCTGAGTTCCTGAAGTGCTGCTAGAGGCGAATCGACGGTGAAAAGCGGCAGGAAGAACCCTTCGAGGTGCTCCCTGAGCCAAGTCGCTGGCACCGATCCCGCGCCCTCTTCAATACGCAAATCCGGTGCCTCCTGGAGCAGGACTCTTTCCAGGATTTCGGGATTACCGGTGTTGACGGCCCGCGACAGGGCGCTAATGCCGGAACCCTCGGCGAACCGGCGGCTGGCATGGAGAATGACCAGCGAGTCAGCCAGAGGGTCGGATATCTCAAGGGAAGAGGACGGGATGTGGCCCTGACCGATGAGCGGTTGCACCTGTTCGATAAGCCGTTGCGACCAGCGGATTGCCCCGTTGCCGCAGAGATCACCGAACAGATTACCAGCCTCCACCGAGGCCAGTTGATCCCGATCCCCGAGGAGGATAACCCGGCAGGCGGCGGGCAGGGCATCGAGCGTCGCGGCCATCAACGGCACATCGATCATCGAGGCTTCATCGAGGATCAAGAGGTCGAGATGGAGCGGATTGGTGGTATTGTGGAGAAAGCCGGGCCGATGGGACTGAAATCCGAGCAGCCGATGCAGGGTCTGGGCCTGATCGGGTATCCCTTCGGCCAGCCGGTGGGGCAAGGTGGTTTTGGCATGACCGATCGATTCCTGGAGGCGAAGGGCTGCCTTGCCGGTGGGAGCCGCCAAGGCAATACGCAGCTTTTGAGTGGAGAGAGCAGTCAGAAGCGCGAGAATGCGGGCAACGGTGTAGGTTTTGCCGGTACCCGGTCCGCCGGAGATAACCAGAAAGCGCTTGCCCAGGGCCAGAACAGCGGCGGTCCGCTGCCAGTCGATGGCCGCCGGCGAGGTCCCGGTGGGAAAGAGGGCATCGATGAGTGGCTGGACCATTGATGTGGCAATCTCCTCGATTCCGGTGGCCCGCTGGCGCAGGGCCAGGGCAATGGCCTCTTCGTAGCGATGAAAGCGAAGCAGATAGAGGTTGTTGTGCGCATCGAGGATCAGTGGGGTGACCTCGCCGGGACGGCCGACTACCGGGGAAGCCAAAAGGTGCTGCCGGAGAGTGGCTGTGTCGCGGAAAGGTCCGCTGTCCAGGCCGGTGTCGGCCAGCAGGCCGGGCACCGCGGACAAAGGCAGACAGGTGTGGCCCTGTCCGGTAGCCCAACTGGCAAAAGACGCGAGAACGGGGAGTTCCTGGCACTGTCCCTGGTCGAGCCGTTCCAGCAGACGGGCCGCCTGGACATCAATGAAGCGGAGCGCCCGGCTTGCGAGCAATTGATCAAGCATGGTCGTCATCTCCCTTCCCCACCCCGGCAGCAATCGTCGAGGGCCGCAATCAGATTGAAATCGGGTCGGGAACGGTGGATGCCCGTTCCCGGAGGATAGTCCGGGTGCATGGCTCGGAGGAAGAGATAATAGACGCCGCCCACCTGGTCATCGTACCGGTAGTCCTTGATACGGGAACCAAGAAAACGGTGCAGGGCCAGGGTGTAAATCAGGGATTGGAGATGGTACTGGTGGCTGTCCATGCATTCTACCAAGTTTTCGGGTCCGTAATGGGCAAGACCGGTCCCGAGATGGTTTGATTTGTAGTCGACAATGAAATACCGGCCTTGGTGGCGGAAGACCAGATCAATAAACCCCTTCATCAAACCCTGCAAGGTCGCTGCGGTTCCGGCCAGGGGGCGAAATCCGGCGCCCTCGAGCAGGATGTTGAAGCGGCGGAGATCAACCTGCTCCAAGGGGAAAAGAAAGCTGAGTTCGTTGATCCGGTCCTTGCCGGCCAACTGCTTGAGGGCACAGGCGCCGGGCAGGGGGACGGTCAACAGGTCATCCAGCCAGCGGACTGTGGCCGCTTGCCAGCGCGGGTCGATCCCGGCCTGCTCGAGAACTTCGGCGACCAGGGACTGCTGTGTCCCAGCGGGGCGGTTGAAATCGAGGCCTTCGAGCAGGGTATGGAGACAGGTGCCGGCGTCCGGCCCCCGGGGAAAGGTGAAGATGGAGGTGAAATCTTCCGGTTCGCTGGCAGCAGGGCTGTCCCGTTCATCCCTGTCGGTGTCCATGGGGCTGTCGCTGCCGGCGCTCAGGCGGGAATAGCTGGTCATCGACCAGCCGGGATTGATCCGGCCCTGGAAGGTTTTCGGCCGCAGGGCGGGTCTGTTGTTCGTGGAAGCGAGGCGGTGGGTGCCGAAAGACTCGGGATAGGGGCGGATGTCGAGGAGGTTTTCCGCAGCATTCAATAAACCCAGTTGGCGGACCAGTTCCGCATCGTCGGCCGGACAGTGTCCCTGATGCAGGAGGTGGGCCAGGGCGGTGCGCTCCAGTCCCTTGACCCGGCCCCAGCAAAACAGGCAGCAGCATTTTGCCCGGGTTACCGCCACATACAAGAGGCGCAAATCCTCGGCCAACAGTTCTTCCTCGGCCCAGAGGCGATGATCCTCCTGGCCGGTGCCGAGGTCCAGGGTCAGGCGCAGGGTGTTCCGGTCGTGGAAACTGAGCGGCTGAGATGTGTCCAGAGCCCGGCTGGCCCAGAGAAAGGGGAGAAAGACCACGGGGAACTCCAACCCTTTGGCCCGGTGAATGGTGACGATCCGCAGCAGTTGTTCGTCGTTTTCCAGCCGCACCAACTGGTTGGCGGCGTTGCTATCCGGATTTTGGATCTGCTGCCGGAACCAACGCATCAGGGGAGCTGTGCCGTGCTGGCCGGCCGGGCTCTGTTGGAGCAGCTCGGCCAGATGAAGAAAATTGGTCAGGCTCCGCAGGCCACCGTCCCTGGCCGAAAGACGCTGGGTGACCCGTTCGTCGGTGAGGAGGCGCTGGAACATCGGCATGAATCCCTGGTCGCGCCACATCTGCCGGTAGCGGAGCAGGCTGGCCAGCCGGGACTCCCAGCCCCGTTCGTCGGTGTTGAAACGATGCAGATCTTCTCCGGTGCAACCAAACAGATCGGTGGTCAGGCAGGTACGGATGCGGGCGGCATCGGCCAAGTCGACCAGCGCCGCCAATATCAAGGCGAGTTGACGGGCCTCGTCGCTCGCAAAAACCGAGGTCTGGCTGTATGAAACACTGCTCAGTCCCCGCAGGCGCAACCCTCCTTGCATGGCCTCTGCTTCGTGGTGGCTGCGAACAAGGATGGCGATGTCGCTGGTCTGTACCCTTTTCCCGGCAATGGTTGCCCGGCCCCTCTCGGCTTCTTCGAGGAGGTGGACAATGGCCTCGGCGCAGAAATCGACAGCGGCCTTCCGTGCCCGGTCCTTGCTGATGGTTTTCGATTTCTCGTTTTTCAGCCGGTCAGTGTCGAGGACAAGTGCTGTCAGCGGAGCCAGTGCTTGGTCCCCGAGCAGCAGTGGTTGCGCCCTGTGCTCGGCCGCAGCCTGGACGGGTTGGAAAGCAATGTCGTCGGTGAAGACAAAGGCATCCTTCCGGTGACCGAACACGGCGTTCACCGCCCGCACCATGGCTGGAGTCGAGCGGTGGTTGACGCTCAGGGTATAGCGGTTGTCAGTGGTGGTGTTCCGGCGGGCCTGAATGTAGGTAAAAATGTCGGCGCCGCGAAAGGAGTAGATCGCCTGTTTGGGGTCGCCGATCATGAACAGGCTGCCGGTGCTCTGGCGGTAGATGCGCGAGAAGAGCCGATATTGGACGGGGTCGGTGTCTTGAAACTCGTCGACCAGAGCCGCCGGATAACGGGCGGCGATGGAGGCCGCCAGTTGTTCCCCGCTCCGGGGCCGCTCCAGAGCTGCGTCCAGGCGGGTCATGAGGTCGTCGAAGGCCAGCCATCCCTGGGCCCGCTTGCGCCGGTCAAGTTCGGTGCGCAAATATTGCCAAGCCTCAAGCAGGACATGGATGGCCCGGCAACGCAGGCATTGGTCGTGACACTGGAACCATTGGTCAAACAGGGTGAAGAAGGAATGGGCCGGCGGGGCGCATTTCTTTTTGATCAGCTCGGCCATGACCGAAGCGGCGAGCCGGTTGATCCCCTGGGGCAAGGGAAAAGGCGGCTCGGCTTGATGGGCAAGATGATCCATGGCGGCGAGCAGCTCGGGAACCTGATCGGCGAGGCGATAGGCTTTTTCGTTGCGGAGTAGGCACGGATCCTGTTCAAGGATGGTCCGCACCTGATCACGATCCTGCGCCCATGCTTGCCGGACCTCGGCAAAGAGCTGGCAACTCTGTGCCGTCAGTTCGCTGACCTCCTGGACATCGACCTTCGGGATAAGGTCGACATCCCCGGCGGTGACCGAGTTGCCAAGCGCCTTGAGCAGCCTGGACGGATCACCCCAGTTTGCTGCGGCCCAGGCCGCTTCTTCTTCCGTGGCCGGATAGAAGCGGTTGCGCCAGAAATCCTCGATCACCTGCCGGCGTAGCGGCACCTCGCTCTCCAGCAGTTCGACCTCAAACGGCATGCCGGATTCAAAAGCGTGGTCTTGGAGGATGCGCTGGCAAAAGCCGTGAATGGTGTGGATGGCAGCCTCGTCCATCCGCACCAGGGCATCATTGAGCCGCTGTTTGGCCAATTCCTGCGGGAGGGCAGCCAGGAGTGCGGTCAGTTGCCCATCGGCCTCGCCCCGGTGTTCCAGGTGATCGAGGGCCTCACGCAGCCGCTGGCGGATGCGGTCGCGCAACTCGCCGGTGGCTGCCCGGGTGAAGGTGACCACCAGGATCTGGTCGACTGCCAGGCCGCGCTCGAGCAGCAGGCGGAGGAAGAGCAGGGCCAGAGTGTAGGTCTTGCCGGTACCGGCGCTGGCCTCCAGCAATCGACAGCCGTGTAAAGGGAGGGTGAGCGGATCAAGCGGCTGCATGCTCGTCCTCCAGGTGGGCCAGAATCGGGGCAAAGAGGCTGGTCAGTTCGACAAAAGCAGGACTGAGAGGCAGTTCGGTCGAGGAGAAAAAATAGCGATAGGCCGGGTTGCCGCCCTCACCCGTTCGTTGAAAGCCCTCTTCCCAGACCTGCCTCGCTCGCGTCTCCTCCTTGCCGGTTCCCGCCGCCTTGGCCCAGGCCAGGCTGGTTTCCGGGAAAAAGGGCAGCGGTTGCGAGAGGCCCTGCCAATAGAGATCAAGCAACCGGTGGAGATGCAATTCGGGATCGGTCACCGGCCTGAGGGTTGAACGGCGCACCGGGTTGTCCGCCTGTGCCCTGTCCCGGGCCAAGTGGGTGGAATGAAGCGGGAGGTCGGGCGGGTTGAGGAGGTTGAGGATCAGGTGGTTGATCCACAGCTCCATCAGGGACGAGCCCTTGAGTGCGCCGCTGTGCCAGGTGATCCGGCCACCCCGGTGCAGATCGGCCAGCCAGCCGGTGAGGCGGAAGGGGCCGATGGCCCGGTCAATTTCCAGCGGTTCATGGGGTTGTGCCAGCAAGGGGCGGAGTTGATCGGCAAAAAGGCCGCTTAATTCGGCGATTCCCGCAAACTGGGTACGGCCGAAACCGGCTTGGGGCAGGCGGCCGCTGCCCTCCAGGCTGCACAATATTTCTTCTTCCGGCATGCCGTGCAGCAGATCGTCAACGGTTTCCCGGCGTAGGTGATACTGTTGCAAGGGGTCAAGTACAAAGGGTTCGTTTTCCTCGATTCCCGCTTCTTCTTCCCAGATGCGCAACCCGATGATTCGTTCGAGGAAAAATCGGACTGGGTGTCGCCAAAAGCGGACCAATTGGCGGATGTCGACGGTGCGCCCTTCCGGTCCGGGCGACTCCAGGGGGGCGCCGAGAAAGGGTGTCATCTCGCTTTCCCGATCCGCCGGCAGCCAGGCCGGATTGTAACTGGCGGTGGCGGCGATACCGTTGAAACAGTGGGAACTGAAGGGCTGCATCGGATGGGTGGTGGTCAGGTGGGCGGTAACGCTTGTTGCCGCAAACAGACAGCTTTGCTCCAGATAATCCCGCAGTTCGCTGACCACCACCGAGGGCGGGGAGACGCTGTCGTCGCGTTGGTTGCGGCCCACCCAGGATATAGAGAAGACATCGCGGGCTGAGAGCAGGGCCTCGAGAAAGAGATAGCGGTCGTCATGGCGGCGATTCCGGTCACCCAGTCGTGGCGCGCTGGCCATCAGATCAAAGGCGACCGGGTGCTGGGAGCGGGGAAAGTCCTGGTCGTTCATCCCCAGCAGGCAGACGACGCGGAAAGGGACGGAACGCATCGGCACCATATTGCAGAAGGTAACCCGGCCGCTGAGAAAGGCTTGGCCGCCTCCGGGTTGGGAAAGGACGGAGTCCAGGTGTTGCAAGAGGACGACGAACGAGAGTGACTCGCCATACCCGGCAAGGCGGCAGTCGGATTTGAGACTGCTGATCGCTTCGCGCAGGGCGTGCAGTCCTCGGTCGTCGTCTTCGGGATCGAAAAAATCCGTGAGCAGGCGGAGCAGGTCGGCGCACCATTCCTCGACCGGGCGGCTATGGCGCAGCCGCAGCCGCCATTGGGCCAGGGCATCGATCAGGGTGAGAAAGCCGCCGAGCTCAACGGTCTCGCTGCTGGCCAGATGACCGTAGGGCAGGATGCCCAAATGGGGCTCCCGGCAGTCGCCCATTAGGTAGCCGAGCAGCAACCGGTCCAGGCCAAAGCGCCAACTGTGGAGGCTTCCGGCCTGGACTTCCAGCTCGTGTCGATGTGTGTCATCAAGCCCCCAGCGGATACCCGTATCCTGGACCCAGGCGTGCAGGCGCGGCAGAATGGCCGGGTCAAGGCCAAAGCGGTGGAGAAGGGCGGGTGTTTCGCACAAGGCCAGGACCGAAGGCGCGGTAAAACGGCTCTTGAGAAGAGCGAGCAGATCGAGAAAACATCGGACCATGGGCTGCTCCTGATACATCCCCTGGTCCGCGATCGACCAAGGGATGCGCCGCTCCTGAGCCGCCTCGCCAAAGACGCCGGCAACCGCGTCGGCATACATCTGGATATCCGGGGCGCTCACTAAAATATCGCCGGGGGCCAGGTCCGGAAAGTGCTGGAAGAGATCGAGCAGGCGATCGTGCAGCACCTGGATCTCGCGCAGCGGCGAAAAACAGCAATGGAAGTGGAGCGACCGGTCGTTGGGATGAAGCGGGTAGCGTTCTTCATCAGCGGCGGACCGGTCCCGGAGGTCGAGAATATCGTTGTGCAGAGTTGCCAGCAGATGGGCCTGCTTGTTTTCTTGATACAGGTCGATTTCTTGCATCTCACAATCGAGCAGCTGCCGGAAGAAATCCTGCCCGGTTTTGCCCAGCGAGACCAGAAGAGGATGGCCCTGCTCATAATATGGATCGCTCCCTGCCTGGGCCGGTAATCGGCCTTTCGTGCGCATCCCGGCCAGTTGCCGGGCCGAGACCAGATCGCCCCAGTAGTGGCGGCAGGGGCTGAGGTGAAAGAGGTGCACCTCGGTGTGGTGGCTGATTTGCTCGATGATCTCCAGGTAGACCGGGGCCAGCGAGTTGATGCCGAACAGGTGACAGCGCCGGGGCAGGTTGTCCGGGTTGACCGCTTCATCGCTCAGGAGAAGGCGAAACCGTTCGGCCAGATGAGCCCGGTGCGGAACGGCATCTGCCGTTAAGGAACGCCAGAGCATGGCCTGCCAATGGGTTTCTTCCCCCTGTTCCCAGCGGCTCAGCAGATCCGGTCGGTAGATCTGGTACTGATCAAAGACATCGCTGATCCGCCCCGAGAGTTGGTAGAGCTTGCCGCCATCGCCATCGTCTCGCAGGTAGGCCGCAAGTTCCCGGAAGGCTGGGGGGGCGAGCAGGCGCGGCAGCAATCCGGCCACCCGCCAGCGCAGCACCGGTTTACGGAAGAGGTCTTCATCCCTCGCCGTATCTGTCAAGGGCTGCAGCACATCCCAGACAAAGCGGGCGGGAAGCGGGAACTGGAGATGGGCGGCGATCCCGGAGGAAAAGGCCAGTTGTTGGGCCACCCATTGGGCCATGCCCTGATTGTGCACCACAATGATCTCGGGGGCCAGGGGATCGGCCAAGGGGGCATGGATGACGGCTTGGAGTTGCTGGAACAGTGCTTCCAGCTGGTTGGATTGATGCAGGAACACGAGCTACTCCTGGAAAAAGGGGTGGGGGAAAATGGCCCCGGTCGTTTTGCCGGAAGCGAAGACTGCAACGCACCATCCAAGAAGAGAATGGTTTTTATTTTAGGGAACTAGGCAGAATTTGCTATAGTTAAATGTATACAAGCTTCAGTTGACCTTCTTCGCGTTCGCATGCCCATGAATCATCGGTTTAATTATCAGCATATCACCCTCGCCCTCCTGGCCACCTTGACCCTGGCCGGTCTGTTCTATCTCCCTTATCTTTCGGTTCGAGATAAAACCATCGAAACCTTCCGTGTCCAGCAGGCGCTCCTGGCTCAACAGGCCGGCTCGGGGTTGCAGGCATATTTTTCCACCTACGAGAAAGCGCTCTCCTACCTGGTCCAGCAACCCTCCATCCGAAATCTGGACGACGGCGGCAGGGCGCTGCTCCAAGATTTTTTTTCGATTCATCCGGAAGATATTCTCGCCATCCAGCGGTTCGATGCCGCCGGAGTGCCCCTTTTCGCCATCCCCAAGGATTCTGCAGACGGTCAAGGAGGGGCGGCAGTCCACTGCCGGCAAATCGAGAAACAACGGAATCCCACGGTGAGTGATGCCATCCATCTTGCGGACGGGAGCAGGCAGGTTTATTTTTCCGCTGTTGTTGCTCCTGATGACCATTTTTCCGGCTGTCTCTCTTTTTCTCTGCCCTTTGCCCAGGTTGCCAGCCGATACCTGAAGCAGATCCCCTTGAACCAGAACGGGTATGCCCTGCTGTTCAGCCGCGAGGGGGACATTCTTGCAGCTCCCGATGCCGCACTTGTCGGCAAAAGCAGTCACCATCTCCGCGGCGAGACCGATGAATTGGCGCAACTGCGGAGGGCAATTGCCGGTAAGGAGCAGAAGGTTTTGACCTTTTCTCGGGATCTTCGCCCCGGCACCGACCAGGCGGAGCGTCGGGTGTATGCTGTTGTCTGCCCGCTCGCACTTCCCGGCGATGCTCGATGGTCGATTGTCCTGCTGACACCGGCGAAGGAAGTGCTGGGGGCCATGGCCGAGTTCCGGTCACAGTGGCTCACGGTGACCGTGGTTGCTACCATCGCTGTCGGTTTGCTGAGCCTGCTGCTCAGCGGTATTGTGATCAAGAGAAGGGAAGAACGGCGGCTGCGGACCGTGGAGGAGCAGTTGGCCAGTCTGCTCGATCTGGCTCCGATGGGGGTGTTTCTTTTGGGCGTCAACGATACCGTGATCTACGCCAATAAGGAAGCAACACATATGATTGCCAACGGCGGTGAGGAAAAGGTGACCGGCCGCTGTTTCATTGATTTCCTCCACCGGGATTCCAGACGTATAGTCACGGAAAGCTTGAGGGAGCCGGCAGCGGGCCGAGCAATCAGCGTGGATGCGGTGCAACTTCTCAGATCTTCGGGAACAAAGCGTGATGTGGTCATCACCGCTACACCGTATCAACTGGGCAAGCAGCCGCAGTGCATTGTCATCGTCCGCGATGTCACTGAAGAACGGAAATCGGTTGCCCTCCAGCGCCGCCTGACTGCGGCTGTCGATCAGGTCAAGGAAGCTGTGCTCATCGTCGATTGCATGGGCACTATTGACTACGTCAATGCGGCGCTCGGGGAAATGACCGGGTATGGCCGGGAAGAGTGCGATGGCCAGCCCGTGCGGATGCTCTGGGCGAGGGAGCAAGAAGCGCATTTTGATCAGAAGATCGAAGATGTCGTTTATCTGGGGGAGGTCTGGCGGGGGCGAATCGTTAACCAGCGCAAGGACGGGAGCTTATTTGTGACGGCAGCAACCGTTTCGCCGGTGCGCGATGCCAAGGGCGCGGTCACCCATTTTGTGCTGGTGCAGCGCGACATTACCCACGAGGTGGAAATCGAGTCCCGCATGCGCCAGGCCCAGAAAATGGAGGCCATCGGCACCTTGGCCGGCGGTATTGCTCATGATTTCAATAACATTCTCGGCGCTATCATCGGCTTCACCGATATGGCTCTGCTGCTGAGCACGCCGGAGACCGAAATCCATAACAATCTGCTCCATATCCGCCAGGGGGGAAAACGGGCCGCCGACCTTGTTCAGCAGATCCTCACCTTCAGCCGGCAGTCTGCCGTGGAAAAGGTTCCGGTGACGGTTGCGCCGTTGATCAAGGAGAGCTTGAGGCTGATGCGGGCCACCTTGCCGACGACCATCGACATCACCCAGGATCTGGTGGCGGCTGATGTTATGGTCATGGCGGCGCCGGTGCAGATTCAGCAGATTGTGATGAATCTCTGCGCCAATGCCTTTTATTCGATGCGGGAGAAAGGCGGTCATCTCACCATTCGGCTCGAGCAAAAAACACGGGCGGAACTCGGCAAGGCTGAGGGAAATGGCGGAGGTGATTGGGTCGCACTGGCGGTGGCGGATACCGGGCAGGGAATAGAAAGTGAGATCCTGCAACGCATTTTCACACCGTTTTTCACCACCAAGGAGCCGGGCGAGGGCACAGGCATGGGGCTGAGCGTTGTCCACGGGATTGTTCGGGAACTCGGTGGTGAAATCTCGGTGCAATCGCTACCGGACGAGGGGACCATTTTCACCGTGCTGCTTCCTGTGGCTGATCACGGGACGAACGGCGGCCTGACGAGCAGCGAAGAACCTCTGCCAGTCGGATCGGAACACATCCTGATTGTGGACGATGAGAAAGAAATTCGGGAAACGTGCAGGATGATGCTCACCCACCTTGGGTACATCGTTACCACCACTGGTAATCCCTTGGAAGTGCTTGCCCTCATCCAACAGGCGCAGCCACCGGTCGATCTGGTGATAACCGATCAGACCATGCCGAAGATGACAGGCATCGATCTCACCGGCGAAATCCGGCGCCTGCGACCGGACATCCCGGTTATACTGTGCACAGGTTACTCGGACCGCCTCAACTATGATATCGCTCGGGAGGCCGGTGCCTGCGATCTCCTGATGAAACCCATGGACCTGCGGGGATTAAGCACCGCGGTGCGCTCCGCGCTCGACATGGATCAGTAGCCCTTCCCCTCTTGCTTTGGTCTCCCCAAAACCGAGTTCATGAGAACGGTCACTGTGGCCAGTGAATCCCGGTTAACAGGGAGTAGACGGCTTGGTAGATCCGCGGTTCGTTGCTGGCCCTGGGACCGGCCACATTCACAACTGCGATCCGTCGGTCTCTTAACCAATGCTCCACCAGCGCTGCTGCCTGTTCCCTCTCGATCAATTCAAAGTCGACATGCAGAAAGGGGCGATCGTGGCGGATGGCCAGGGCTTCGGTCAAGGCTGACCCTCCGGTGAGCGGGCCGAAAGAAAAGATCAAGGTTCCGTCGGCGGCAAGGATGTTTTTTTCGGTCCGGTCCCGATAGCGGGAGGAACCAGATTCCCAAAGGTCGTACCGCAGTGGTAAGGGGCCTTGTTCGGTTTTCCTCCCTTTGGGCAGCCAACCGCCATGGGGAATGTCGAGGGCTATGGCCGCATCGAGTGCCGCCTGATCAGCGCCTGTTTGGCCGCCGGAAATTATCCTCATCCTGAAAATACTCCTCGGGTCTAGTCAACTCTCTGGTGTCGGGTACAGATCGCAACGATTTGAGCCGTGCATCCGTCGCGGGTAATTGCCAGGTTCACCTGGCCTGTCGATTGTTCCTTGGCCCCCCTGCCCAGCAGAAACCCCTTGCCTGACACTCTCATCGATGCGTCGGTCAGGTCTTGGCCGAGTCGCGATGTATGAGTGCAGAGCCCATTCTCCTGGATTGATCTTGGACGGATAGGATTATGTCTTCACGGCATGTAACGACTCACGAGACACCCGCCTGGCAATACGCAGCACCGAGCATGTGCGGGGAGTGACAAAAAACTGCCTCTGGAAGAAGGGGCTTTTAGTTGGTGCTAAAAAATATCGATCGTAACGTGTTGAAATTTCATTGTCTTGTCGGAGGCGGGTGCTTTTTTCTCCTTCAAATTCTTGACAAGAGCAAGCCTTTCCTATTTAATGGGCTCTGATTTTGCCTGAAACCACTCAGCGCGGATGTTCGTCAGTTTGGATGACAAACTTGATAACCCCTTGAATAGAGAGGAAAATGGTTACAGAAAAAAATTCCCAACCCAACTTGTCCCGTCGTTCTTTTCTTTTAAAATCAACCCAGCTCGTTCTCGGCTTGGGCGTTGTTTCCGTCCCGACCATTAGTTGTGCAAAGGCTTTAGAAAAACGCTCGCTTTCTTTTTTTCACACTCGTACCCAGAAAGAACTGACTCTTACCTATGCCTCGGGGAATGCATACGACCGCAAAGCCTTGACCCAGGTCAACCAATTTCTCCGTGATTACCAGACCGGACAGGTTCATGTCATTGACCCGAAGCTTCTGGATATCCTCTGGGCTATCCAGGGAGAAATGGGGAGCAGAGGCGTGTACGAGGTGATTTCCGGTTATCGTTCTCCCAGAACCAATAAAGGATTGAGACGCAGCAGTGGCGGAGTCGCAAGCCATAGCCTGCATATGAAAGGGCAGGCTGTCGATATCCAGTTTTCCGGTGCCAACATCGCTCAGATACACCAATGTGCCATGGCGATGCAAAGCGGTGGCGTGGGGTATTATCCCAAGGCTGGTTTTATTCACCTGGATTCCGGCCAGTATCGAACCTGGTAAGCCTTTTTCCCAAAGTTCGATACGAACTTAAACGGTTCGTAGCACCGTCCTTCGCGAGACGTGTTCTTCTTCGATCTCTTGTCAAGAAGAGCAGGGGCGGGAGTCCCTCCTGCGCTGCTCGCGCTTTTGAGTTAGCGGGTAAGGCTTCTCGCCAGGGTGAAGACCTCAATGCGTTTTGCTCCAGCTCTGCGCAGCATCCTGCTGCATTCGTTGACCGTACTGCCGGTAGTATAGACATCATCAACCAAAAGAATCCTTGCGCCTGCGACCTTTTCCGGATCGACCAGGGAAAAAACATTGTTCAAATTCCTTCGCCGTTCCTTGCCGCTCAACATTGATTGAGGGGTGGTCGGGCGGTGGCGGCGTAATAATCCCGTTTCTATTTTTTCTTTCCAGTTCGACAAACAGCCTTGGGCGATAACCAGGGCCTGGTTAAATCCCCTTTCCCGTAATCTGCTTGGATGCAAGGGGACGGGGAGGATGATCTCGGGTTCAACAAAACCATCCATCAGCTTTTCATGCGTGATCAGTTCTTTTAAGGTGGTGATGCCAGCCAGGTTGCCGTTGAATTTGAGCGAGCGAATCAGGTCGGAGGCTGGAGGTCGATAAGAGAGGAGGGCGCGCGCCATGTCAAAGGCATGGTTCCCGGTGAGGCAGTCGCCGCAGAGGTGATCGGCCCCGCTGACAAAAGGGAGGCCGCAACAGAGGCAGCGGGGAGAGCGGATGAAGGCAAGGTTGGCGCCGCAATCGTAGCAGAAAAGCGGCGGCCGGGAAGAATCCAGCCGCTGCTGGCAACCCAGGCAATGGGGAGGGAACAGCAGATCTTTTATGGCCTCGAAAAGGGAGGGCATCCGCTGTAGTCTGCGCCACTACTCCATATTGTTGATGATGGCGTTACCAAAAGCAGAGCAGGAGAGTTCGGTGGCATTTTCCATCAGCCGTGCCAGGTCATAGGTGACCGTCTTTTGGCAAATGGTTGCCTCCATCGCGGTTTTGATCAAATCGGCTGCTTCTTGCCAGCCGATATATTCCAGCAGCATCACCCCGGAGAGAAGGATCGATCCGGGATTGACTTTGTCCAGCCCGGCATATTTCGGAGCCGTACCATGGGTGGCCTCGAACATGGCGACCCCGTCGCCGATGTTGGCCCCAGGGGCGATACCCAGTCCGCCTACTTGGGCTGCAAGGGCATCAGACATGTAATCGCCGTTGAGATTAGGCATGGCCAGGACTGAATACTCGCTGGGGCGCAGGAGAATCTGCTGGAACATGGCATCGGCAATCCGGTCCTTGATGACGATTTTTCCTTCCGGCGCCATGCCGTTGTATTGATCCCAGAGGGTTGCCTCCGTAATGACGGTGTCGGCGAATTCTTCCGCCGCCAACTCATATCCCCAGTTGCGAAAGGCTCCTTCGGTGAATTTCATGATGTTGCCTTTGTGGACCAGGGTCACGGAATCGCGTCCATGATCTATGGCAAATTGAATTGCCTTGCGCACCAGGCGCTTGGTGCCGAATTCCGAGATCGGCTTGATGCCGATACCTGAATTGTCCCGAATCAGCGCACCCATTTCGTTGCGGAGGAATTCGATCACCCGATCGGCCTTTTCCGTGCCCGCCTGCCATTCGATGCCGGCATACACATCTTCGGTGTTTTCCCGAAAAATGACCATGTCGACCTGCCCCGGATCCTTGACCGGAGAGACAACCCCCTGATAATAACGGACGGGCCGGACACAGGCATAGAGGTCGAGCATCTGCCGCAGGGCCACGTTCAAGCTGCGCATGCCCTCGCCGACCGGTGTGGTTAAGGGGCCTTTAATGCTGACCACATATTTTTTCAGGGCATCGATGGTTTCTTGCGGGAGCCATTCACCGGTCTGCTGGAAGGCCTTTTCGCCGGCAAGAATCTCCAGCCATTCGATGGTGCGCGTGCCCTTATAACTTTTTGCCACTGCGGCGTCCAAAACCTTTCGGGCGGCGGCCCAGATGTCGGGCCCAGTTCCATCCCCTTCTATAAAGGGAATAATGGGGTTGGCCGGGACATTCAGTGAGCCGTCAGCTTTGATGGTAATCATGTCTGCAGTCACAATAGACTCCTTGGTGGGTGACAATCTCTGTAGAGGCAAATGAAGCCGCTCGATGGATGAATAGGAGATAGGCGACGGAATATATTCGATCAAACGCCTCCCGTCAATCCTGGTGCGCTGGCCCCACAATTTCACGAACAGAGCCGGACGACTACTAGAATTTCTTGCTCTTCTTCAGGGTGCCTGCTAAGTACCTTGCCACGATTTTCCATTTTCGGGCCGTTTTTGGCGCAATGACCGGATTCCTTTAACCTATTGGCTGCAGGCATGTCACCTCTACATATCATTCGAGGCAGTTGTACCCTTATTCTGGCGCCGTTTTTGACCATAATTGTTTCTGTTCTTACCCTGGTCGATTTGCTGTGGATACGAAAATCAGAGGTGAAGGTCCAGGTCTTCCCTCGTTATTGGGGAAGAATATTGTGCTGGCTTGCCGGCGTCCGGGTGAGGGTGGAGGGTGCTGAGAACCTTGATCCCGGGCAAACCTACATTTTTGCGGGGAATCATTGTAGTCAATACGATATCTTTTCGTTTCAAGGGTATTTCCCTCATGATTTTCGCTGGATCGCCAAAAAAGAACTTTTCCGGATACCGGTTTTTGGGAGGGCCATGCATCGGGCTGGCTATATCCCCATCGATCGATCTCATGGCCGTCAAGCCTTGAAAAGCCTCGATGAGGCGGCTAAACGGATAGCGGCAGGCAACTCGGTTCTTATTTTTCCGGAGGGGACCCGTAGCGCCGATGGAACGCTTCAGGAGTTCAAAACCGGAGCGGTTTTGCTGGCCATCAAAGCCGGTGTGCCGATTGTTCCCTTGGGTTTCAACGGTTCCTACCAGGTCTTGCCGAAAGGCTCCTTTCTTCCACGCAGCGGTGAAATAATTATCCGTGTCGGCCTGCCGATTTCCATGGGCCAATTCAAGGCCGGCGACAAGCAGAAGCTAGCGGTGGATCTGCATGGTGCGGTGGCGCACCTGCTTGATGAAGGCTCTGTACAGCGGTGACGCGGAAAGAGTGGTTATGTCTCGCCGTTTCGGAAGAAAGGAGGAAGTTGGCGATTTTGCATGCTCGCAGATCGTAATCGCCACAACACGAGATGACAGAATTTCTTGCAAAATCAAGGAAACATGTCATAATGCTCGCGATTTGCAAGGAGATCAACCGGTAGCCTGAAAACCGCCGCTTATTCCCTCTTTTGACCTGTGGCTGCGTGCAAGCGCATGGCTGGTCAAAGGAACAGACTCAAATAGGAACCTTCCCATGCCGTCGACATCACGAACTCGTCGTACCCCTCTGGCCCTTGCGCTTTTGTCCTGTGCGTTGCTGTTTGGCGTTCTTGCCCTTCCGGGTGTTTCCATGGCGCTGGAACAAAAGACGCTTTTTTTACCGTTCAAGATTAATGCTCCGGACGCCGCTGCTATCACTGGGCCGGCCGACAAGGCCTTGGAACGGGAAGCGATGGCCAAGGGGATGAAGATGATGCCGCGCGGTCAGGCGGAAAAACTCGTCAATTATAACGGCGCCTGGCCACCGTCAACTGCAGCGCTCGGCAAAGCCGTTGAATCCGTTGGTGCCGATTATGTGGTTATCGGCAGCCTCAATAAATTGGGCAACCGGATCAGCGTCGATTGTGCCATTATAGACGTACTAGCCCCCAAAGCTCCCTACTCCGCCTTTCGGGAAGCCGATTCTATCGAGGGATTGGGCAAGGTGACCGGTGAGATCGTCAGCGCCATGCTTGCCTATACCAACCGGAGCGGCACGGTTGCCTCCATCGCTCCGGAAGGTAACGCGCGAATCGATGCCGGTGCCATTCTCCAAAAAATATCGACCAAACCCGGCGATCTCTACGATCCCACCACCTTGCGTCAGGACCTGAAGGCCGTTTTTGCCATGGGGTATTTTGATAATGTCGAGATCGAGGCCAAGGATACCGAGGCGGGCAAGAACATCATTTTTCGGGTGGAGGAGAAACCGCTCGTCGGCAGTGTGGTCATTATCGGCGCCGACGAGATCAAGGAAGAGGATGTTCGCGACGCCGCCAGCATAACCCCCAACACTATCCTCAATCCCACCAAAGTCAACGATGCAGTGCAAAAGGTCAAAGACCTGTACAAATCCAAGGGGTATTACAACACCGAAGTCGCTGCGAAAATAAGTGCCCCAGCCAACGCTAACGCTGAGGTTCGCTTCGAGATCAAGGAAGGCCGGAAGATTACCATTGAAAAAATCGGTTTTACCGGCAACAAAAGTTTTTCTGAAGGCGAACTTGAGGATGCGATTCAAACCAGTACGCACAAGTGGTGGCTTTCCTGGTTGACCGATGCCGGTGTGCTCAAAATGGACGTCCTGAAGCAGGATGCCGAGCGGGTGGCCTCCTTCTATCAGAATCATGGTTTTCTTGAAGCCAAGGTGGGTGAACCGATTGTTGATCAGAAAGAGGACGAACTGTTTGTCACCTTTCCTATTGATGAAGGTTCTCGCTATAAGGTCGGGACCATCGACATCGAGGGAGATCTGATCAAAGGTAAGGAAGAGTTGCTTGCCGTCCTTAAAATTCGCGATGAAGAGTATCTCAACCGTCAGGTCCTGCGGGACGACGTCACTCGGCTCACCGATCTTTATTCCGAGCAGGGTTACGCTTTTGCCGAAGTTAATCCCAAGGTCAACAAGTCGGGTGAGAAGGTCGATATCATGTTGCGCGTTGACAAGGGCGCCATGGCCTACATCAATCGGGTGGAAATCCAGGGGAACACCCGCACCCGAGACAACGTCATTCGACGCGATCTCAAGGTTGAGGAGGGGGGCCGGTTTGACTCCAAGGCTGTCCGGACCTCCACCCAGAAACTCAACCGCCTCGGCTTTTTTGAAGAGGTGACGGTGACGCCGAAACCGACCATGATCGAAAATCAAATGGATGTGGTAGTCGACGTCAAAGAAAAATCCACCGGATCCTTCCAGATTGGCGCCGGCTATTCGTCGTCTGAGAACGTCCTGTTCATGGGTGAAATCTCCGAGGACAATATCTTCGGTACCGGCAATAGGCTGTCCCTGGCTGCAAGCACCAGCAGTGAGAGTACCCGCTATAACCTGAAGTTCACCAACCCGCGTCTCTATGATTCCCAGGTTTCCGGCAGTATCGACCTGTTCAACTGGGAGCGCGAGTATGACGACTTCACCAAGGATTCCACCGGCGCCACCTTCCGGTTGGGACATCCGCTGTTTGAGGAGTGGCGCATCTTTTACGGCTACACCATTTCCAATACCGATTTGACCGATATCGATTATGCTAATGTTTCTACCGCGATTCTTCAATCCAAGGATATCAACCTGACCAGTATGCCCGAGGTCGGCTTTGTCCGTGATACTCGGGATAAGAGTTTTTCCCCAACCAAAGGCTCGCGTAATAGCATCAACCTCAGCTATGCAGGCGGTCCGTTTGGTGGTGACGCCGAGTTCACCAAGGTAGAGGCCGCCTCATCCTGGTGGTTCCCGATGTTCTGGAGCACGGTTTTCCATGTTAAGGGTGCTGCCGGCCAGGCCTTTGAGAACGAGGACAACAAACTGCCGGTGTATGAAAAATTCTTCCTCGGCGGCATGAATTCGATCCGCGGCTTTGAATCTGCCTCCATTAGTCCCATCGACCCCCTGACCGGCGACAAAATCGGCGGTGACAAGATGTGGTATGGGACGGTCTCCATCATCTTTCCTCTCGTCAAAAGCATGGGCATGGACGGCGAGATCTTCCATGATTTTGGCAATGTCTATGGTGGCGAAATCGCTGGCACCGAAGAAGATTGGGACTTCAGCGATTACAAGAAAACAGCCGGTCTCGGCATCATGTGGGCCTCGCCGCTAGGTCCTATTCGATTGGCCTGGGGCTTCAATCTGGATAAACAGGATGACGAAGACAGCTCCAACTGGGATTTCAGCATGGGCGGAACCTTCTGATCCTCCCCGCTTTCCTTTTGACCTGACCGCTTTCCATGCAGTCGATCCTTTCGCGGCTGCGTCAAAACAGTTCGCCCCCCGATATTTTCGGCCTCCATGGCGCATCCACCGCCCTGCTGCTCAGCAGGGCGGTGGAAACACACCAGCGGACCTTCTGTTGTCTGCTTCCCGCTGACGAACAGCTCGATATTCTTGCCCAGGATATCGCCTTTTTCTCCCAGGTTCCGGTGTTCATCCACCCGAGCTATGAAATTCCTCCTTACACACCGCTCTCGCCCGATCCGGCCACGGTCTGCACCCGCTTGGCTACCCTGTTTCAGTTACAGGAAGCCCGTGAGCCCTGCATTGTTCTCACCTCCGCCGAGGCGGTTCTCCGACGGGTTCTTCCCGCCAAGGCTCTCAGCGATCACTGCGAGCTGATCATTTCCGGCGAGGAGACGGATCGGGATGCACTGATCACCTCTCTGCTCGCTGCCGGTTACCAGATGTGCGACATGGTCCGGCAAGAGGGCGATCTTTCTCTGCGCGGCGGTATCATCGATGTCTATCCGCCCAGTCTCGATGCCGGCAAGGCCGGCCCTCTTCGTCTCGATTTTTTCGGCGATACCCTGGAATCCATCAGGCTGTTTGACCCCATCTCGCAGCGATCCCGGCAAGAGATCGATGAAGCGGTGTTGGTGCCGGCATCGGATCTGGTGTTTCCCCGATCCGGCCAGCGAGGTGCCCTACAGAACGCCGTCGATACCGCGGCTGATCAGCAGAATTGGTCTTCAGATGAGCATCGTGTCATCCGCGAGCGTTTCGTCACCGGGCAGCGGTTCCCCGGTATGGAGTTCATGCTGCCGTTGTTGTATGGGGGGCGAGAGGGTGTACAGACCCTTTTCGACTATCTGCCACCCGAATGCTCTTTGATCATCCACGATCCCCTGGCGATCAAACAGCGAATGCGGCTGGTGCGTGACCGCATCCAAGCGAATTATTTCGAGGCCTTAGAACGACATGTGGCTGTTCTGCCCCCGGATGATCTCTTCCTTACCGAAGCGGAATGGGAGGCGGCTTGTGGTCCCCGGCTGGCGGCGCGCATTTCTTCCCTGCCGGACCCGGATCATTCTGGTCCGACCCTGACCCTGGCGGCGAGCGATCACAGTCTGCTTGCCCAAGAAATTGAATTGCAACGCAAAAAGCGCGGACTGCTCGCGCCCCTGGCTGATCGTATTCACCTATGGCAACAGGAGAATGAGCGGATAGTCCTTGCCTGCCGA
Organism: Desulfobulbales bacterium; assembly: GCA_038318785.1. Taxonomy (GTDB): domain Bacteria; phylum Desulfobacterota; class Desulfobulbia; order Desulfobulbales; family Desulfobulbaceae; genus Desulfobulbus. The sequence continues at coordinate 30,367 of JBBQCO010000002.1, forward strand.
TCAGCCAGGCAAGCAGAACACCTGCGGGAGATGCTCGGCAACTATCAGCTGCGGACCACCTTGCTCCCTCCGCCCTTTGAACCTGCTGCCCTGCAGGACCCAGGCCTGATCTATTGTTTTGAGCACCCCCTGTCCAAGGGCTTTGATCTCCTTTCCGAACACCTGCATGTTCTCTCCGCCTCCGAACTGTTCGGTGACAAGCGGCTCCATCGCGGGCGTCGCGGAAAGCGGGCACGTGAGCACGGTGAGTCCATCCAGATTGATCAACTAGCCCAGGGAGATGTCGTCGTCCATCGGGATCATGGTGTCGGTGTCTTTCAGGGGCTGGTCAATATGGAATTTTCCAGACAGCGGGGGGATTTCATGTTGATCGCTTTTCGGGACGACGACAAACTCTACGTGCCGGTGGACCGTCTCCATTGGGTCAGCCGGTATCAGGGGCTCACCGACCAGGAGCCCAAACTCGACAGCCTCGGTTCCCAGCGGTGGCAGACAGCCAAGAAAAAAGTCACCGAGGCGGTGTGGAAGATTGCCCAGGAGCTGTTGGACATCTATGCCCAACGTGCTATGCGCCAGGGCCACCGCTTTTCGCCTCCCGGCGATCTCTACCGGCAGCTGGAAGAATCCTTTCCCTACGATGAAACCAGCGGCCAGGCCAAGGCCATTGATGACGTGATTGATGATCTCACCCACGATCAGCCTATGGATCGCCTCATCTGCGGCGATGTCGGCTACGGCAAAACCGAGGTGGCTGCCCGGGCCGCCTTCAAGGTGATCGAGGACGGGCGTCAGGTGGCAATCCTGGTGCCGACCACGGTGCTCGCCGAGCAGCATGCCGCCACCTTCAGGGAGCGCTTCGCCTCCTTCCCGGTCGAGATAGCCTGCCTCAACCGTTTCCGGACCAGCAAGCAACAAAAGGAGATAGTCGCCAACCTGGCGTCCGGTAAGATCGACCTGGTGGTTGGAACCCATCGTCTTCTCTCCAAGGACATCCTGTTCAGTAAACTGGGGCTGCTGGTCGTCGACGAGGAACATCGATTCGGCGTTACCCACAAGGAGAAGATCAAGAAAATCAAGGCAACGGTCGATGTGCTCACCCTCACCGCCACTCCGATTCCCCGCACCCTGCAGATGTCGCTGCTGGGCATTCGCGATCTCTCGGTCATTTCGACACCGCCCCAACAACGGCGCTCGGTTAAAACCTTCCTGGCCCGGAATGATCAGCTGGTCATTCGTGAGGCGGTGGCACGGGAGATGGAACGCGGCGGACAGCTTTTTTTCGTCCACAACCGGGTGCAGTCGATTCATCGCATGGCCGACACCATTGCCGCCCTCGCACCCCAGGCCCGGATCGGCGTGGCCCATGGGCAGATGCCGGGGCCGCAACTTGAAGACATCATGGTGCGTTTCATCAACCATGAGATTGATGTCCTGGTGTGCACCACGATCATAGAATCCGGATTGGATATTTCTAATGCCAACACCATCATCATCAACCGCGCCGATCATCTCGGGCTGGCTGACATCTACCAACTGCGCGGAAGGGTCGGGCGCTCCTCCCGGCAGGCTTATGCCTACCTGCTGGTCGCCTCTTTAGATCATCTGACGCCGGATGCGCAGCAGCGGCTGCGGGCCCTGATGGATTGCTCTGAGCTGGGGGGCGGGTTTAAGCTGGCCATGAACGATCTGCAGATCCGCGGCGGCGGCAACCTTCTCGGTGTGTCCCAATCCGGCCATATTGCCGCGGTCGGTTACGATCTTTATCTTGAATTACTGCAATCAACGGTTGCTGATTTGAAACACAAGGCCCTGGCAGGCGGCGATATCACGGTCGCGGCGGCTGACATCGATCCCGAGATTAAGCTGAAGGTTGCGGCCTTTCTCCCGGACAGCTATATTCAGGACACCAGTCAGCGTTATCATGCCTACCGCCGTCTTTCGATTGCCGGCAACGGCGCTGAGGCAGAATTGACCGATCTGGAAGAGGAGTTGACCGATCGCTATGGCCCCTTGCCCTCAGAGGCACGGACACTGCTGACGATCATCGCTCTGAAGCAGCAGCTGCGTGCTCTGGGCATCAGTAAACTGGAGCAGGGGCCTGATTTTTTTGTTTTTTCGTTTATCCCGAACCCGCCGGTCGACCCGCAGCGCCTCCTCGGTCTGATTCAACAGAAGCCTGACCGGAAAAAATCGGGCAAAGCCATTCGCCTCACCCCCGACCAGCGGTTGATTGTGCCTTTCTCCCTCCAGGAAAATCTTTTTGTCCGCATTCAGTCGGTCCTGCAAACATTGAAGGGATAACCCCATGAATACTCCGCCCCCCTGCGAGAAAATTTTCTCCCTGCTCCCCTGGAATGCAATTGACACCGTTCTTCTGGATATGGATGGAACCCTGTTGGATAAACATTTTGACGACTATTTTTGGGAGCAGTATGTTCCGGAGCATTACAGCCTGGTGCACGACATCCCGGTTGAGGAAGCCAAGGAACATTTGTTGGCCAGGTATCATAAGGTGAAGGATACCTTGGACTGGGCTGACCTCAATTTTTGGTCGCGTGAGCTGGGGATCGATTTACAGGAACTGAAGCTACGGATCAATCACCTGATCGGCGTGCATCCGTATGTGATCGAATTTTTGGAATATTGCCTCAAAGCAGGGAAAAAGCTGTATCTGATTACCAATGCCCATTCCAGCACCTTGTCGATCAAGCTGGAAAAAACCGCCCTTGGTCCCTGGTTCGACCGCGTCGTCTGTGCCGAGGAGGTTGGGCTGGCCAAGGAGGAGTCGGGATTCTGGGAACGACTGCAGCAGATGTTGCATTTTGATAAAACCCGAACCCTGCTGGTGGATGATACCGAAAAGGTGCTTTTTGTCGCCCAAGAGTACGGTCTGGCTCACTTGCTCTTCGTCGCCCGGCCCAGCAGTCGCCAGCGGGTGCAGTATTCCTGTCACTTTCCCTCGATCGAATACTTCAAGGAGCTGCTGCCACGGGAGGCTGGGAAAAAATAAAAAAAAAGCCATCCCGTTGGGCGACGGAATGGCTTGATTCAACCGGTTGTTCCGATCAGGAACAGCCGGGATAATCTGCTTAGGTCAGGCTTTTTTCTTGGCCTTGCCGCCGCCGGTGTTCTTTTTCTTTAACTCCTCCATCTCCTTTTGCAAACTCTCGATGGATGCGGTCAGTGGTGCGGGATCAAAGCCCTTTTCGTCACCGCCCTGTTCCAGTTTTTCCAGACGGGCCGGGATTTCACCCAGCATTTTCTCCGGGGTTATGGCCTGCAGTTGCTGCACGGTGTCGTTGATCTTGCCTTCGAGTGTGGCCACGTTTTCCTGAACAGTTCCGAGGATTTTTCCGGAAGCGGTGATTTCCGCGGCTATAGCCTCCAGTTGCCCGGCTACGGCAAAATCCGCACTCTTCTCTTCCAGCGTCTCGATTTTGCTGTTGAGAGCGGAGAATTGAGCACTCAGCGTCTGCTGGTTATCGGTTACCTTCTTGACCTCACTGGCGATGAGGGTGTGCAGATCTTCCTTGAATTGTCCATCGGCGGCGGCTACCTGCACAGGTGGGGCGCATTGCGTCTCCTTGCCCTGGAAGGCGCCGAAACGGGAGCAAACCGGTTGGCAAAGAGCGGCAACCGAACCCTTGACCGCTTCATACATGGAAGCGGCTGTCTCTTTGTTGACCAAGGAGACGGCAAAAAGGAAAATGCCAATGAGAAAGGCAATGCAGACTGCCAAGCCGATGGCCATGGCAATGAGCCACTGCACAAAACGAAACGCGCCAATTATGATCAGCCCCACGGAGTTAAGGACACTCCCATCGGGCGACGCACTGGTCAAGTAGGCCAGTAGGACAAAAACCAAAAGTACAGCCGCTGATTTGATAAGCGGAGCACGCATCATATTCGCTTTCATCATTTACTCCTCCGTTGGAAAATCGCTGTCCAGTCTCAGGTAATCAGAATGTACGCACCAGAAGGATACCTCTCGTTCGGGATGCGCGGATTGGCTAATTCTTCATGGTTTTAGTGTATTTGCTTTCGAACGGCAAGGGAAATGTTGCAGGCCTGCCGCCAGGGAGCGCCCGGCATAAAGGGGTCGGCACCAGGTGGCATACTTTCGTTTTTAAGCAAGCAGAAGGTCAGATCGGTTCGGCCAGTTCATGCCGAATTCGATCAAAAATTTCATGGCTGACGACAAAGGCATCGACAATGATGGGATCGAATTGGTGGCCCGCGCTTCTGACGATCACACCCATTGCTTGAGGGTGCGGCAGTCGCCTTGTATGGTCGAGGGCGGCGGTCAATTCCTCATACGCATCGGCCAAGGCCATGATTCGAGCTTCCAAAGGGATCTCGTTTTCCCGCAGTCCGTAAGGATACCCTTGGCCGTCCCACCGTTCATGATGAAAGTAGGCGATATTCTTGGCCAGAGACAGGAAGCCGCTGCCTTTGGCTTCCTGTTCCATGGCCTTGATCACATCGCCGCCGCTCAGGGTGTGGTTGCGGAGCGCTTCTTCTTCCCTTTCCGAGAGCGGACTGGTTTTGTTAAGGATGTCGTCGGCGATGGCAACCTTGCCGATGTCATGGAGAATGGCGCCCTGAAACAAATTTTGGATGTAACCCGTTGTGATTGTTTCTGCAAATTGGCAGCGGCGGGCGAGTTCGACCGCCAGAGCCTTGCAATATTCCCGGATTCGTTCCAGGTGATGGCCGGGAGTGATGTCGCGATATTCTGATAATTTGGCGAGCGCCAGGATCGCGGCATTTTCGGTTTGCTTTATACTATTCAGGGAGGTGAGCAATTGTTTTTCCAGGTGCTTACGAACGCTGATGTCGCGAATAACCAGTTGGACCCCAAGGAGAGTATCGCCGCGCCGGAGCAGGGCAGCGCTGATTTCCGATTCCATGGGCAAACCATGGGCAGAGATGAGGGTGAGTTGCAGATAGGCAAGGGGGGTGCCCTTGCTGATGATTTCAGCCAGCGCTGTGCGCATTTTTTCAAGATCCCTGGGGCTGACCACCTGGAGGAACGAGTCCTCTGTCTCGGATTTGCCCTTTGAGAAATGGCGGAGATAAGAACTGTTGGCCTGAAGCAACAGGCCTTGCTCCGTGATCAGAACCACATCGTCGGCAATAGCCTCATACAAGGCCTGGTAGTGTTGTTCCGTGGCTTTCTGTTCCATAGCCCGTCTTTTGACCTCATTTTCCAGCGTACCGGCTTGGTGGGCCAGAGCCTCTGCTGCCTCATTCTCCGAGGCCCGTAGCAGGCACTCCTGCCCTCGTGCGACCGTATCCGCCCAGCTCTGGGTGGCGGCAATGAGGACGAAACAGACCATGAAGAAGAGAGAACTGAAGAGATTGATCAATTGATAGGGAGTGAGTGTTTCCACGAAAAAAATAGAGATCAAATAAAGGAAAACAAGAGCAAAGCCGCTGATCAGGGTTTGGACAACGGTGAGTGGGGCCAGGACCGTATAGACAGTCATGGCCACAATCAGGCCGACATAATACGGCGAAGCAATACCTCCCTGGCGGTACGAGGTCAGGAGGATGACGATGCCGAAACACAGATACCCCGCAAATCCGATGACCCAGGCCCAGCGATGCGATTGGTCATAATAATTGAAAACAAGCAACAGGGTGCCGATGCCGACCGAAAAGAGTCGGCAACGGAGAAATTCCTGGAAATATTGAGGGACAAGCAGGGCATCGAGAATGGCGAACAGGAGCATCACGACAATGCCAACCAGGAGGATGAAATAGACCCGCTGGTGGTGCAGTTGCCGGGATTCCTGTATGAATTGTTCAATATGATCCATGACCGGCTCTCTCAGGCACCATGCGGGTGAGCCTGCAAGAGCAGGTCTCGCCTCGCGGCTATGAAATCTTGTTCCCTTCTGAGAAAGGCGTTGACGATCGCGGGATCGAATCGGTGGCCGCTGTCCGCCACGATGAGCATTCGTGCCTGTTCATGAGTGTAGGCAGGCTTGTAGGTCCTGCTTGAAGTCAGGGCGTCGTAGACATCGGCAAGGGTCACAATCCGTGCCGAAAGGGGGATGTCTTTTCCGGAGAGACCTTTGGGGTAGCCGGCACCATCCCACCGTTCGTGATGATAGAGCGCAATTTCTTGGCCCATACGAAGAAAGTTGAGAATTTCCGAATCTTTCTCCGCCGACGAAAGCGCGCTGCTGCCAAAAAGACAATGCCGCTTCATGGCCTCGAATTCCTGAGCGGACAGCCGGTCCGGTTTGAGGAGGATGGCGTCCGTAATGCCGACCTTGCCAATATCGTGGAGCACCGAGGAAAGGCACAGGTCCTCGATAAATTGGCCGGTGACACTCTGCTTGAGTTCCGGGTTGTCTGCCAGTTCCGTGGCGAGGATTCGGGTGTATTCCCGGATTCTGAGAAGATGGGCGCCGGTGTTGTCGTCACGGCACTCTGCCAATCGCGCCAGTCCAAAGATAGCGGCCTGGCGGGAAGTGTCGAGCAACTGACCTGATTCAATAACTTGTCGCTCCACTTCCTTGGTCAAGGAGATGTCGCGGATGATCAGTTGGTAATGCGCTTCATGACCCGGCAGTTCGACCCGGTTGCCGCTCACCTCCACTTCGATGTTTCGTCCACTCCCGGTCTGCATCTGCAACTGCATCCCCTTGACTTCCTCGTTCCGGCTCAGGCGGGGAAAAATTTCATTGACAAGAAAATCGCGACTCCCCAAAGGGATGAAGGCCATGAGTAAGGCGCCTTGCAGTTGTTCCGGGGCCCGTTCAAGGAGTTGGGTGCCGTGGTGATTGATCATGCAAATGGTCCCCTCGGCATCGATTAACACGACAATATCTTGGATGGTGTTATAGAGGTCGTGGAATTTGAGATCTGATTCCTCCAGCATTGCCATCCTATTTTTGACCAGTATCTCCAGGTCTCCTGTGTACTGTTTGAGTTCCCCATGGAGTGCTTGCAACCCTCTTTTGGCCCGGAGAGATTTGAGCTGCGTTTGGATTTCATCGAAACACTGAACGGTTGTGACGATGATGATGGAAAAAAAGAAAAAGCTGCTGCTGACCAGAGAAACAAGCGCCTGTTGATCAAGAGGGCGGGTAGAGAAATAGACGGTCAGGAAGTAGGTGAGGTACATGGTGCAACCAAGAAATAAGGCCTCGAGAACATTGAGGGGCAAGACCGAAAAGCCGCCTGCGATCATCAGGAGAATGCCGACATAATACCCCGAAACAAAACCGCCCTGTTTGATGGTCATCAGGGAGATGCTCAGTGTTCCGAGCAGCATGGCGGCAAACATGAGGGTGCGGGTATGGCGCTTCACTGCCGGATATCTGAGCAGGAAGAGAAGGCAGGCGAGGACAACGACGAAACTCAGGCGGTACTTAAAAAAGAGCCCGAAAAAGGGGCGGCAGTAAATATAATCGAGCAGGGAGAAGAGGGAAAAAAACACAACGCCCAGCCAGAGGCAGATGTGCGTCCTTTGACAGAAAAGGGCGTGTATTTCGTCGGCAAAATCTGTCGATCCTATGCCTGCGGCCCTACTCATGGTTGTTTTACTGCTTGGTGGCCACGGCAAAGAGATTGACCTGTGCCTGTTCGGAAATGATTGTGACCTGCTCCCCAAAGGGAGTGGGCGCGAAAAGCTCCTTCATTTCTTCTTCAGTCCGATAAATGAGTTCCCATTTCAGCAGCTTATCAAGAAAAAGGGAATCGGGATAAAAAGTGAAGTTGCCCAGCAGCAGGGTGCCGCCCGGTTTAAGATGGCGATGACACTGGGTGATCAGGGCCCGGAACAGGCGCGGGTCAAGATAATCGCAGAGACCGGCCGAGTAGATGATGTCGAGCGGTTCGATATGATGGGTTGCCCGGCCCAGCGCCCATTTGATGACGTTTTCACTCATCAACCGGATTGAGGCGCGATGCGGGAAAATATTAACGTACTGGTTGGTGTACTGGAGCGCCTCTGAGTCGATGTCGACACAAAGGGCTTCGATGCTTTCACTGTATTCGCAAGCACCGAGGAAGTCGAAGAGTTCCCGGTTCGGGCCACAGGCCAGGTTCATGATCCGGGTGATGCCGCCGCGGGCGGCAATGGCACCGCTGAGTTGCATCAATTGGTTCCGCAAAAGAATACGTCTGCCCCGGATGGCCAGGGAACCAGGGCGCTGCAGGCAGAAGGCGTCGATGATCTCGCCGAGTTTGCCCTCACCTTTGGGGATGTCGGCGTAAATATGCTCCATCATGAGGAAATCGCCGGCATAGCCCTTGGGTTTGAAGTAGGCGCGCTCGGCAAAGCGGCTGCGCATGAAATAGGGGAAAATTTCCTTGAAGACATACCCCCACATGACTTCCTCGTAGCCGCTACCGGCCATGGTCTGTTCGAAGTCGGTTAACGAGCCGTTGAGCTGTTCAAGGACGTGATGGCAGCGTGCTTCACTCTCCGGATCCTGTTTGCCTTCTGCCTCGGTTTTTTGTAATCGGTGGGAGAGGTTGAACAGCTCCGATTTCAACCCCTCCATGCGGTCGCTGATCTGGTGCCATTGCGATGAGCGAACCAGGGGGGCGGGCAAGGGTTTTGCCTCGGTGTATCTGCTGGCGTGCCGGGAGGACAGGGATTCGGCATAGCCAGCGATCGGCTCACGGTCCCCGGCAATCCGGCGGAATTTACCGCAGATTTTCTGGGTGAGGAAAACAAGGAAATCCATACAGAGATCAGGTTGCTGCAGCCTTAAGGCGGCCATCACCGCAGCGTCAAAAACAGCAATCTGGGCTGCCTCTGCTGCCTGGATGTCCCGTACTCGTGATTCACCATCGAAAAAACCAATTTCTCCAAAAAATTCTCCTGTTCCGATCAAGGCGACCGTGATCCTGGTGTCGGCCCGGTCGGTGTAACTGACCTCCACCGCCCCGCTGATCAAAAAATAGAAGGCATTGGTGGCCGTGCCGGGGGCAAGGATGGGTTCTCCGGCATGAAAAGAGCGGACAGTGGCAAAGGTCAGAACTCTCTCCAATAGGGCCGGAGGAGATGAAAGTGGTGTGGCGCTTGGTTGCGAAGTCGATGCAGAGTCAATGGTTGCCATGATGCTCCTTGAGCAGACGTTGAGAAGCTGTGAATACAGTGGCCGGATGAATGGTAACCAGCACTCTATCGGAGAATGCCTCAACCCCATCCCAACAACAATCGAGGGAGCCTCGGGCTGCTGCAGATTGTGTTACCCGGTGGACGGTCAAGGGCGATTGGTAACCGCCTGCACGGAGATCTTTCCGGGAGCCGTTGCTTGATTCCGTTCAACTCTCGATCATTGTTGATGCGTGGTGCGGTGCGCGCATTCGTTTGCTGATTGCAGCTGTATAGTTTCTATTTTGCCTTAAATCCTTCAGGCAGATCAAGGGGGGAGGGCGTTTCTGCACAAAGTTTTGCTTGCACGTGGATCCGATTTTTACGATATTTGTCGTTTTTAAGTATAAAAACAATGGATTGCTTGGTTAAGCAAGGGCGGGAGGAGGCGCAGAATTGTGTTCAAGCAAGGCGTGCCAGCTTTTTTCATCGTGCTGCGATTTTTTTTGTTGACACAAACCTGGGAAAAGAAGATTGACAGCGAGAAAAGATTCGGGCTAAAATAGCGCCACAAGAAGTGCTGATGACACTGAAAAAATGGCGGAAGTGCATGGGAATCGAACCCACCTGCCGGGCTATTCACCCGACACACCGGATTTGAAGTCCGGGAGAGCCACCAGTGCCCTTTCCACTTCCGATCAGAAATAGAATCTACTCGTTATCACTTGGAAAAACAACTTTTTCTTCTCCTCTCCTCATCACGCGAACCGGGCTGACCGCCCGAGAAAGCAAAGCAACTCGATTTCTCAATGGAATGTGAACAACTGATACGTCTAATAAAGGACTGGTACCTTCGGGTCAAGCAGGAAACCATGGCGCCGGCCCGCATGATGCAATTTGTCGATCAACATGTCAAAGGGTGTCCTGCCTGCCAGGCCGACCTCCTTCTTCCCGATGAAGTTGAAAAAATTCGGGAGTTTGTGCTGCCGGAATCGAAAATCCCCAAAGCCACCCGTCCGTCGGATGACAGTTCAACTCCCGAGATTTCGCCCGAAGAAGAGGGCGAATTTGAAGAGAAAGAAGAGTATGTCGATGACAGCGAGGACGATCTGGATGGCGAACTCGAAGAAGAAGATGATTTAAGCGACGACGATATCATCTGATTCCCTGGTTTTCCTCTTGCCTCGCTCACCCGATACCGCACTGTTATGAAGCGGATCAGATCACCCGGCACGGACAACCTGGGCGCAATGAGCATCTGGTTCGGCACCGTTTTTTTGCTGCTGGCAGTCGGTCTCATTCCGGTTCGCACAAATGCGGTGGAGCCTACGGACGCCCCGGCATCCCCCTACGAGCGCATCGTCTCACTGGGCCCCTTGATCACCGAAAATCTTTTTCTTCTGGGCGCGGGCGACAGCCTGGTCGGCAACACTCTCTATTGCCAGCGGCCGGAAGCGGCTCGCCACAAGGCGAAAGTCGGCTCGGTTCAGGAACTGAGTATCGAGAAGATTGTCAGCCTGCAGCCGCAACTCATTCTGGCCAACAACCTTACCCCGCCTCAGCAGGTCGAAAAATTGCGGCTACTCGGTTTCCGGGTGGAAACTTTTGGCCAGCCCGCTTCCTTTGAAGATATCTGCGAACATTTTCTCCGCTTGGGAAGGCTGTTGGGTTTGGAAAAACGGGCAGAGGTTATTGTCGGTCGCGCCAGAATACAGGTCGAGGCGGTTCTCCGGGCCGTGGCCCCGTTACCACGCCGCAAGGTGTTCCTTCAGGTCGGCGCCCATCCGCTGTTTTCTTCGGTGAAAAAATCTTTCACAAATGATTTTATTGAGTTGGGTGGCGGTGTCAATATTGCCGGCGATCAGCTCTCAGGCATGATGAAAACCGAACAGGTCATCGCCTTGAATCCGGCCCTGATCATCATCGCAGTCATGGGGTCGGAGAACGGCATCGGCGCCGAAGAGAAGAAGCACTGGTTGAGCTTTGCCACCATCGAGGCAACCCGCAACAATCAGGTGCATGTGATGGATCCGGATCTGGTCTGCAGCCCTTCGCCCCCCTCATTTGCCGATACGTTAGTGACCATTGCCCGCCTTATCCACCCGGAAGCGAAAATCAGCGCTACCGGGCCGACGCTGCAACAATAGAGCCGCCCCGTCTCTCGCCTGCCACACCGGCTGTTTCTCTTCCCGCCCGAAAAACGTTCCATAGGTCTCTTGGGCGCAATGTCAGAAAAATACGCTCCTTGTTCCCTGACTTGAAAACGGATGTGTTGAAAGTGAAGGCACCCTGATGCCACCGGCCACAAGGGATACAGAATCCAGTGCCTCGACCGCTTAGGGAGGGCAACGCGGTGGCGGCACTGGCCGGAACGGGAGTCCTGAAGGGTGGGGAAATCTTTTTTTTAACGAAAAAGGTTTAAGTTCTTGTCAATGTCGTCGTTCTTCCTTAAAACAAAAGAATATTTCATGCGGCATTGAGTTCAATCTTTGTCTAAACAGCCAACCACTACCTGATTCCATCCGAAGAAGTCAGCCTGCGTTCAGGATAATCCCCTCATGCCCCTTTCTTGCGAATCGTTCTCCTCCCGCCTGCTCTTTTTAGGCGGGTTGCTTCTCTTGTCCCTTTTTTATGCGCCTAATGCTCCATACGCTGCGGACAGCACTCCTTTCACGTCGCCGTCCGTGGTGAACGGTGCGCCGCCGCAGTTTGCCCCCGTCAATCCGGAAAGCGGGTCGCCAACCGCTCACAATGGTGGAGCTTCCCCTTCAACCGAGACAACCGGAGATCAGGGACAGCAGCTGCTTCAACAGCGTCTTGAGCAATTGTATTTTGAGATAGAGGACAGTATTGGCAAGGAACCGGTTTGCACTGCCGGATATCTTCTCGATTTGTATAGGAAAAATCAATTCAACCCGCTCTGGGACAACCGGGACAACATCAATCAACTGCTGAGTGCCATTGTTGCCGTTGCAGATGAAGGGCTCATTCCCGACGATTACCATCTCCAAGCCCTCACCCGATATGCCAATGAGCTGAAAGAGAGCACTTCCCCGGCAAAACTGGTCGAATACGATCTGTTACTTTCCGACGCCCTGGTTCTGCTCGGCCAGCACAAACGGTACGGCAAGGTTGATCCCCGCAAGGTTGAAGAAAAGAAGAATCTTGAGGCAACGACACCTCACCCTTCACCCATCGATATGTATTTGACCGCCATTAAAACCGGCACGGTCCGGGCCACCCTCGATAAACTCTCTCCGCACCATCCGTCCTACGTTAACCTCAAGGAGGCCCTGAGCCAGTACAAACAGTTTGCCGGTAAGAGCGGATGGCACCAGGTGCCTGTCGGCCAGAGCCTCAAACCGGGCATGTCTGATCAGCGGGTGCCGGCCATTCGTCATCGCCTGACCATCACCGGCGAATATCGTCCCCGGGGGGGCTCGGGTGCATCGAATCTGTATGATGATCATCTCGTCGCCGCGGTTAAAGCCTTCCAGGCCCGGCATCACCTGGAACCCGATGGGGCCGCGGGTAAAACCACGATCAACGCCATGAACGTCACCGTGGCGGAACGGATCAACCAGATCCGGGTGAATCTGGAGCGGACGCGATGGGTTATCCACGACATGCCCAGTTCGAGCCTTGTCGTCGATATTGCCGGTTTCATGTTGCAGTATTACCATGAAAATAAAGTGGTCTGGAGTGGTAAGGTCATGGTTGGCAAGCCCTTTCACCAGACCCCCATTTTCCGGTCGGCAATCACCTACATCGTCCTTAATCCGACCTGGACCCCCACCCCGGACATCGTCAAGAACGAGACCGTTCCCAGCATCGTCAACGACCCGGAATTTCTTGCCAAGCAGCGGATGCGCATCTTCGACAGCAGCGGTACCGAGATTGACCCCCTCTCCATCCCCTGGAAACAGTACCAGGGAAAATTTTTACCCTATACTCTCCGCCAGGATTCGGGCAAAGACAACTCCTTGGGGTTGATTAAGTTTCTCTTTCCCAATCCCTATCATGTATATTTGCACGATACCCCGAGCAAATCCCTGTTTGGGCGGACGCAACGCGCCTTCAGCCACGGCTGCATCCGGGTGCAAAATCCTTTGGAACTGGGCCGGTTGATTCTCGCCAATGACGTCGGCAACCTGACCACGGTCGCAAGAATGGATCAGCTTCTTAATTTGGGCAAGACTTCGACGGTGATCCTTAAGCAATCGTTACCGATTTATCTCATGTATCTGACCACGAATGTCTTGGACGGCAAGGTGATGTTTAAACCCGATTTATATAGCCGCGACGAAGGCGTCCTTGCTGCGCTGAACGCGCCGCCCTCGCGTTTGGAGTTGACCACCCAGTTGCCGGAGGCCAAGGGGCAACCCACGAATCAGCAGGTCAAGATTGATAAAGCCATCAAATACGTGCAAACCGAGAAGCAGAACCCGCCTGAACCCTATGCGAAAGATACCCTGTGAATTGACGCTGGGCAACGGCGGCGATGTGATCGCCATGGTCGAACTGGATGACGACGGAACCCTTCGCATCCCCCGGAATGCCATTTATGGCAGTTTCCAGGAAGGTGTTCTGGGCTGCCGGGTGATGCGACCCGAGGATCAAATCTGCGTGCAGAGGGAAGTCTGGGTGGACGGGGGAGCGAAGTAAGCGCCGGCGGCGTTTTGTATCCGGTGTCCTGCGGCTCAATTCAGTAAGGCCGTGGGCTTGCGGCGAATCACCGAGTCGGCGGCCAACAAGGCGGTGAGGGCGCAGGTCAGGGGGGCGGCCAACAGCAAAAATGCACTGGATTGCCACTGGAATTGCCAGAGACGGTCGAACAGCAACCAGGAGATCCCCAGGGAGCAGAGAACGCTCAACAAGAGGGCGGTGAGGGCGGCTGCAGCACTCAGGACAGCGAATTCCAGGATGAGAATGGTCCGAATCCTGCCGATACCAGCCCCCAAGACCCTGAGCAGATTGATTTCCCGTTCGCGCCGCAGAGCCTCCTGTCGGGCGATCGAAACCACGGTGACCAGGCCGATTGCCATGGCCAGCCCGGCCATAAACCGCAGGGATTGGCTCAGTTGTCCGGCGATGTTACTGAATTGTTCGACCGTGCCACTGACATCGATCACCGAAACATTGGGGAATGCGGCTGTCAGCCGGTCGACCAGTGCCCCTTTTCTGTCTTTCTCCACCCGGCTCACCGAGGCCAGATAGGTCTTGGGGGCGTCGTCCAGCACCCCCTTTTGCACCAGCATGAAAAAATTGGGCTGAAAACTGTTCCAGCGGACCTTGCGCAGGTTGACGACCTGCCCCTCCAGCTCGATCCCCAGGATATCAACGACCAGGCGGTCGCCGATGCCCACCTGAAGGCGTTCACCAAACTCCCGCTCCATTGAGATCGCAAACGGCTGGTTTGAGTCGGCCGTCCAGGGAACCGTGCTCATCGGCGGTCCTTCGAGCACGGTCTCCGAGGAGTCCAACTGTTCACGGCTGGAAAAATTGAATTCGGTCCGCCGCAACCCCCGCTCATCGCCATTGCCATGCTGCTGTCGCCAGCTGGCAAAGGGCAGGCCGTTGATGCTGACGATTCGGCCTTGCACCATGGGCGCCATGGGGGAGAGAGCGGCTCTTTGACCCTGAAAAAAGAGGTGCAACAGTTGCCGTTGTTCTTCTTGCACATCGATAAGGAAAAGATCGGGGAGTTCCAGCCCCTGCGGTTGCCCGATCTCTGCAGTCAGCCCTTTTTCCACCTGAGGGATGAGATTAACCAGCAGCAGGGCCATGCCCAAGGCGATAAAGACAGCCGAGGCCGCAAGGCGGTTGCGATAGAGATTGCGCCACACGATCCGCCAGGTGAGGGAGCGAGTGTGCGACCAGCGGCGGCACCCGATAAACAGTTGTTGAGCCATCAGGGCAAACACCATAACCAGGATCAGCAAGCCGGCGGTGAACCCGAGACCCTGGAAAGGGGAGTGACTAAGCAGCAGGGTCAGAAGCAGTAAAAGTCCCAGGGCCGGCAGCAGGGCGGCAAGGTGTTTGAGGGCCGCCTTGCCGGGAGCAGGGGCATTCTCGATCTCTTCCCGCAGCAACCACAGCGGCCGAACCTCTACGATCCGTCGATAGATCGGCAGGCAGAACAACAGGCTGCCGACCACCCCAATGACCAGGGTCGCGATGGCGGCGACGGGATCAATGCGCAGGTGCAGATTCGCTGGAATGATCCCGATGAACAGGCGACCGAACAGGGGGAGCAGCAGCCAGGCCAGGGCGATGGAGCAGCAGGCCGCTGTGAGGCCAAGCAGGGCTAATTCTCCCATGGAGAGCACCAGGCATTGAACACGGCTGGCCCCGAGGCTGAGAAGAATGGCGATTTCCTTCAATCCGCCGCGCAGATGCTCGCGAAAAAGAAAGGCGGCGGCAAGGCCCGCAAGCCCGAGCGAGACCATGGCAGCCAGGCCGAGAAAGGAGCTGAAATAGTCGATCACCCTTCCCAGGCGGCGATTAACGTCCACCGTGGTGGAGACGCGGACTTCAGGCGACTTCGGCGACAACTCGGTCAGGGCCGTGGTGAGCCGGGCCGCAACGGCAGCGGCATTGGCGGTATCCGGCAGGCGGATGAAGTGGTGGTAGGTAACGCGGCTCCCGAAACGGAGCAGTCCGGATTCCTGCAATTGCGCGAGTCCCATATAGATTTTCGGGGCCAGGGACAGGCCGGTGAAATCGCTGCCGGGATCCCGAGCAATATAAGCGGCCAGGGTATAGCCAGCCTGGCCGATCTGGAGTGTGCCGCCCGGTGCAAGCGCAAAGGACCGGGCAGCTTCCCGGCTCATCACGACCTGTCGCTGCTGTTGCAGGTGAGTAATCACAGGGGCATCGAATGGTTCAACGACAGAATGGAAACTCCCGTACAGGGGGTAGGCCTCGTCGATGGCCACTATCTGGGCCAGCCTGGAAACGCCACTGCCCCTGACCATGGTATACAGGGAAACCTGCCGGGAAAAACGGCTGCCGGGGCCAGCCATGGTGTGGCTGAGCGCAATCTCCCGCTCGTTTAAAGGCCGCGAGGCCTGCAGCACCAGGTCGGCGGTGAGAATTTCCTTGAGATGGGCGTCAAGGTGGCGGGAGAGGGAAGCGCCAAATGATCCGATCAGGAGAAAGCCGGTGAGACCGAGGGCAAGATTAATGATAAACAGCGCGGAAAACCGGCGGTTGCGGGAGAGCCCGCGCCAACCAAGCCGCAGCAGCGCCTTCACCGCAGCAACCCCTGCGCAAGCTGCAACCGATGGGTGCAGCGCTCGGCCAGCTCCTGGTTATGGGTGACCACGAGCATGGTCATCTGTTCCCGTTCCACCAAGTCGAAGAGCAGGTCTGCGACCTCGCGGCCGGTGGCCACATCAAGATTGCCGGTGGGCTCGTCGGCCAGGAGAAGCAGCGGTTTGACCGCCAGTGCCCGGGCAATGGCCACTCGCTGGCATTCGCCGCCGCTGAGCTGCGCGGGTAGATGGTTCCTGCGCGCCGCCAAGCCGACGCTCTCCAGCAAGGCGTCGATGGTTGTTCCCTCGCAGGGACGATCTAGCAATTCCAGCGGCAGGCGGATGTTTTCCTCGGCGCTCAGATGCGGCAGAAGGTGGAACTGTTGAAAAACAATGCCGATATGGGCGGCGCGAAATCGGGTCAGCCCGGCCTCGTCCATGGCGGTCAGGTCAGCGCCGTTGATCGTGATTTTGCCCCGGTCCGGAAGGTCAAGGCCCGCCAGCAGGGCAATGAGCGTCGATTTACCGCTGCCGGACTGGCCAGTGACGGCCAAGGTGGTGCCGGCCGCCAGGGAAAAATGGGCACCGCTGAGGACGGTCAGGTGGCTTGATTCCGGCAGGGAATAGACCTTGTGCAGATCCTGAACCGCAACCAAAGGGCTAGGTTCCTGTGTCGTCATGGTTGATTTACTCCTTCAGGGGGCGCATGGAGTCGAGATGCGCTTTAAGCACAGGATAGACGTGGCGGGCGATTTGCCGGTGCCCCTCGGCATTGGGGTGAATGCCGTCGGACTGGTTGAGGCCGCTGACCCCGCCAACCCCTTCGAGCAGAAAGGGGATCAGGATGAGGTCGTACCGACTGGCGAGATCGCGGTACACCTGGCGAAAGCTGCTGGTGTATTCGTCGCCGTAATTGGGCGGCAACTCCATGCCGGCCAGGATGATGCTCATCCCCCGCTTCCTGGCTGCAGCAATCACTTCGGCTAAGTTGTTGCCCATCTCCTCGACGGTAAGACCGCGCAGGCCGTCATTGGCGCCCAGGGCCAGGAAGAGCACGGAGGGCCGAATTTTATCATACCATTGCAACCGCGACAAGGCGCTGGCCGAAGTCGAGCCGCTAACGCCACCGTTGACAATGCGGACATCGGCGACACCATCCTTGGTCAGCAAGGCACCGAGCAGCCGGGGATAGGCCTCATCCGGCTCCACGCCAAGACCCGCGGTGAGGGAATCGCCGAGAAAAAGGACAACCCGTTCGGCCTGGGCCTCCTGAAGAGGGTACCCTGTAATAAAAAGAAGCAGGAGCAGGAGACGAAGAACAGGCATGATCTTTCCAAGGTAAAGGGAGCGTCAACGACACACTGGAAAGACTATGATCATGATAAGGCGCGGGAACAAGGAGTACCTGTGAGCAATCGTGTTGCGCAGGCAAGGGCAATGTGGGTTTGAGGCTTATTGGGGAGAGGCGGCACAGGACGGACAGACGCCGAAGAGGAAGATTTCATGGTCCTCGACGATGAACCCCTCGGGCGCCGCTGTTTCCTGGTTGAGAGAGCAGCCGGGCAACTCGAAGACCCGGTTGCAGCCGTGGCAGTGGAAATGATGATGGTGTCCCTTGCCGGTGCACTCGTAGAGCGTGCCCATGGCCGGGTGATTGATCTGCTTGAGCCACCCCTTGTCGATCAGCAGCTTGAGGTTGCGGTAGACTGTGGCCTGATTGAGCGATTCCACCTGGGTGCGGCCAAGGCGGAGAATCTCCTCGATTCCCAGGGCCCGATCTTCGTTGAGGAAGACCTGTTCGATGGCGGTTCGTTGGGTTGTCTTTCGTTGCATAGGCATGGCTCCAGGCCGTCACTATAGTCGCCGCCCTTTCTACATGCAAAAGGTTTCGCAATATCGATTGACGGCTAGGGTGGTCTCTGTATAATGCAAATGCATTCGCATTAGCGTAAGCGTGATTCCACAGGAGAATATTCATGAAAAGAAACGTCTTGAAATTGTGCTTGGTGTTCCTTGGCTGCTGCTCTGTTGTGTTGTTCCGCCAGACGGAAGCCTCGGCAGAAAAAACGCTGAAGGTTCTGGCCAGCACCTTTCCCCTGTATCAGATTACCCGCAACCTCACGGTAGGGGCCAGCGGCATTGAGGTCGACCTGATGATCCCGGCCCAGATGGGCTGCCCGCACGACTATGCCCTGACCCCGCAGGACATGCGCAAACTGGCCAAGGCCGATATGCTTATCATCAATGGTCAGGGGATGGAGGAATTTCTGGGTGCACCGCTGCAAAAGGCCAATCCGGCCCTGAAAATCATCGACAGTTCCCAGGGGATCGGGCAGATCCTGCAGTACAGTGGCATGGAACAGGACGAGCACAAAGACCACGACGGCGAGGGCAAGCACCCTCACGATAAAGACCTGCATGAGGATGAACATGAACAGCATCATGGCGGTCCCAACCCCCATCTTTTTGCAAGTCCACGCATGGCGGCCCTGCTGGCCGGTAATATTGCCAAGGCTCTCGCTGAGTTCCACCCTCCAGGGGCACAGGTGTATGCCGCCAATGGTCAAGGCTACAGTCAACGGATGAACCGGCTGGCTGACGATTTGGCGGCTTTGGGCAAGCGGCTGGCCAATAACCGGATCGTCACCCAGCACGGCGTTTTTGATTACCTGGCCAGGGATATGGGACTTGAGGTGGTGGCCGTAGTCCAGGCCCATGCCGGCCAGGAGCCCTCGGCCGCGGAGATCCTGACGATCGTTAAAACTATCCGCGCCAAAAAAGCGGGTGCTATTTTCACCGAACCACAGTATCCAGAATCAGTCGGCAAGACCATCGCCAAGGAGGCATCCATTGCCGCCGCCCGCTTGGATCCGGCGGCCAACGGTCCCGAGCAGGCGCCCCTGAACTATTACGAGCAGGTCATGCGCTCTAACCTCAACATCCTGGGAAAAACGCTTGGCAGCAGCAACTGACATCCTTCCCCTGTACCAACCCATTGAAGCCGCTGTCCGTTTCGAAGAGGTCACGGTTGAGCGCGGCGGCATTTCCATCGTCGACCGGGTGACCGCCACAGTGCCCAAGGGCAGCTGCACCACGATCATTGGCCCCAACGGGGCAGGGAAAACCACCTTGCTCCTTGCCCTGCTGGGGGAAATCAGCTACCAGGGCCGCATCCACATCAGCGGCAACGGAGCCGGTCCTCGCATCGGGTATGTGCCCCAGCGGCTCACCTTTGACCGGGGCATGCCGCTGACGGTCAGCGAGTTCCTTGCCATGGGCTTTCAAAAAAAACCGCTCTGGTTCGGAATTCGCCCGGATCTGCAACGCCTCTCCCTGGAGGTCCTGACTCAGGTCAAGGCCGAGCATCTGGCCGGCCGGCAGATCGGCGCTCTCTCCGGCGGCGAATTGCAGCGGGTGCTTCTGGCCCTGGCCCTGCGGCAGGAACCCGATCTTCTGGTCCTTGACGAACCCTCGGCCGGCGTCGATTTTCATGGAGAGCTGATTTTCTGCGAACTGCTTGACAACCTCCGGCTGACCAAAGGATTCACCCAACTGATGGTCAGTCACGATTTGGCCACGGTCACCCACCACGCCACCCATGTGATCTGCCTCAATCATAAGGTGGCCGCCGAGGGCCCGCCGCGCCAGACGCTGACCAGCGAAAATCTCACCGCCATCTTCGGCATGCACATGGGGCTGGTCAACAGCCGTTCCATGCCCGACAACCAGGCTGTCTGTTCCGCACCCTGCTGCCAGGAGCGGCCCGATGCCTGACCTGTCACCGCTGTACGCGCTGTTGTCACAGTTGCTCCCCTTTGAGTGCCTCCAGGCCCGGTTCATGCAGCAGGCCATGCTGGGACTGCTCCTGCTGGCGCCGATGGCTGCGGTCATGGGGCTGATGGTAGTCAACTTCCGCATGGCCTTTTTTTCCGATGCCATCAGCCATTCCGCCTTTGCCGGTGTAGCTCTGGAATTGATCTTCTCGGTGGATCCCGGCTGGACCATGCCGGCCTTTGGTCTTCTGGTCGGCCTGGGGATCATGATTCTGCAGCGTCATTCCAGCCTGTCAAGCGACACCGTGATCGGCGTCTTTTTTTCGGCCATGGTCGCCTTCGGTCTGGCCATTGTCAGCCGTGATCGGTCCCTAGCCCGCGACCTGCAGCGTTTTCTCTATGGCGACATCCTCACCATCAGCGATAGCCAGATTCTCAGTTTGATGCTGCTTTTCCTGGTTTTGATGACCTTCCAGGCGGTCAGCTACAACCACCTGCTCTACATCGGATTGAATCCCGCTCTGGCCCAGGCGCATCGTGTCCGGGTGGCGGTCCACCAGTACATCTTTGCCGGCCTGCTCTCGCTAATCGTCATGTTTTCGGTGCAGGCGGTCGGGGTACTCCTGGTCACGGCCATGCTGATCGTACCGGCGGCGGCAGCGCGTAATGTCGCCCGATCGGCGGGCGCCATGTTTTGGTGGGCAATGCTGGTCAGCCTCAGTTCGGCCGTTGCCGGTCTTCTCATTTCCGCCCAGGATTGGGCACGGACCGCGACCGGGGCCACCATCATCATCGTTGCCTGCGGCTGGTTTCTCCTCAGTATGGTCGTCGCCGCCCTGCGCCGGGAGCAGACGGTTTGATTTGCAACCATGTTGCCGGAAGGGGCGCGGTTGATCCGTTGGCGGATTAAAGACACTTTCCGCGTTCCACGCTTGCCCGGACCTGTACGCTGTTTGCTCATTCCCAAGCCAGCAACATCAATTCCAGACCTTTTCCGCAGGCCCTTCCTGCGCCGTGAGTGACGACACCCGCCATGGACACCTTCTTTGCCCCGACGAGTCTGGCCGTTTACGGCCTCTCCTCCAAAACCCACAACACCCCACGCATCATTGTCGATAATTGCCTGCGCTGGGGTTTTCGCGGTCGCCTCTTCGGTATCAACCCGGCCACCGAGGAAACCGATGTCAGCGGCGTCCGAACCTACCGCCATGCCACCGACCTGCCGGTGGTTCCCGATCTGGCGGTGCTGCTGATCCCGGCCCGCTATGTGCCACAGGCGGTGGAAGACTGCGGCCGGGCGGGCATCAAGCGGCTAGCCATACAGGCCGGCGGCTTCAACGAATCGAGCGAGGAGGGCAAGGGCCTGGCCACCCAGTTGCTCGCTGCCGCCGGGCGATTCGGAATCCGTTTCGTCGGCCCCAACGGCCTGACCCTGGCCGATACCACCAGCGGCCTCTGTCTGCCCTTTGTGCCCTCCTTTCCGGTCAAACGAGGCGGGTTTTCATTGATTACCCAGAGCGGCGGTCTGGGGCTTTTCCTCTGGAATCTGCTTGAGGGCGAGTCGGTCGGTTTGGCCAAGTTCGCCAGCATCGGTAACAAGCTCGATCTCGACGAGTGCGACTTTCTTGAATATCTGGGTGCGGACCCTGCAACCCGAGTGATCGGCCTCTACCTGGAAAGCATCGGCAACGGCCGGCGCTTGGTAGAACTGGTTCAGAAAATCGACAAGCCGGTGATTGTCTACAAGGCCAACACCACCACCGCCGGCAATCGGGCGGCAATGAGCCACACCGCATCGCTCGGCAACGATGAGGCGATCATCAAGACTGCCTTTGAGCGGGCCGGGATCATCCGTATCGACCATTTCCGCGATTTCGTCACCACGGCCAAGGCTTTTGACCTGCCGCCGATGCGGGGCAAGCGGATCATGGTCATGAGCCCGGCGGGCGGTCTGGGCGTGGCCATGGCCGATCTCTGCGAGCATCAGGGCTTCACCTTTGCCGATCCGGGCCCGACTTTCTATCAGGAACTGGCCGAGGTCGCCAATGCCGGGATCATCAAGTTAAATAATCCCCTCGACATGGGCGACATCTACCAAATCGACAAGTATCCGCAGATTTTCAGCCATGTTCTGGCCAACGACCAGGTCGACGGCGCGATTTTCGCCAGCCAGTGGCCACGGATGCCCGAGGGCGGCACGGATGTCTTCACCGCTATGTTCAACACCGACGTCTCCCTGGCGATGACCGGGGCGATCCGCTCCGCCAACAAACCGCTGGCCCTGGCTCTGTACGGGGACGCGCCGACCCTCGCCGCCATGAAACAGCAGTGGCCTCTTCCGGTCTTCGACGGTCCGGAGGAGGCCATCCAGGCCCTGCATCGGCAGATGACCTTTCATGCCGGAAAAGCAGCGGGTCCCTTGCAGCCGGACCCGGCGGACAGTGATCTGCAGTCTGCGGCCGTGCGGGCTTGGGTGCATCAACATAGCGGCGTCATCGGCGAGGAGGCCTTGGATCTGCTCACCTTGTGCGGAATCCCCAGCCCCACCACGGCCATTGCTCGAAGCGCCGAAGAGGCGGGGGCGATCGCCGCGCGCATCGGGTTTCCCGCGGTGCTCAAGGTGGTTTCTCCGGATGCGGTCCACAAAACCGAGGCGGGCGGTGTGCTGATCGGCATCGGTTCGCCGGAGGAGGCGATCCAGGGCTTTGCCCGAATTCGGGCGAACCTTGAGCGTTTTCGACCAGGCGCCAGGTTGGAGGGGGTGCGGGTCACGGCTATGGCCTCTGACGGCCACGACCTGTTCATCGGCGGTCTCCAGGATCCTGCCTTTGGGCCGGTGGCCTTCTTCGGCTTCGGTGGCATCCATGTGGAGCTTTTTCAGGATGTCGAGCGGGTGCTCTGCCCCTCCTCGCGTACCGAGATCCGCAGCAAGCTGGAGCGGCTCAAGATCTGGCGGATTCTGGGCGGACTGCGAGGCCAACAACCCATCGACCCCGAACTCTATATCCGGACGATCGCCACCATCACCCGATTGCTGGCCGATTACCCGAAAATTGTCGAACTGGATATCAATCCGATGCGGATTCTGGCAAACGGAGAGATTCTGGCTCTGGACGCCAGGGTGCGTATCCTGGAAGAGTAATCCTAAAGAGAGAGGGCATGCACAGATGACAAAACAGATACTGCTGTTGATCTGGTTGCTGCTGACGCCGGTTGTGAGCGTGGCCAACGATGGCTTTGGCGGTCTGAGCGCAACCGGCCTGCAGTTTCAAAAAAGTGCCAGCGTCCGTATGGTCTCGGAGGATCTTTTTTTGAGTCCCCGCCAGGTCCGGGTGGCGTACGTTTTCCGCAATGGCGGCCCGGCGGAGGTGCAGGGCGAGGTCATCTTTCCGCTGCCGCCGATTTCCCTGGCCGGCCTTGTCGATTCCGGATTTGCCTTGACTGAGGATGATTTGCATCGGGAAAACGTGGTGGACTTTACCGCCACAGTGGACGGCAAGAAAATCGAGGTGCGCACCGAACGGATCGCCGTCCTCGAACCACCCTTTGATGAACGCCGTCAGCCAACGGCCAATTATGACGCGCCCGGCGAGGATGTGACCGCGCTGCTCAAAGGATACGGCATTCCCCTGGCGCTCAACGTTGACGAGGTGGCCGCCACACTCACCCGTCTGCCTTCAGCGGCCAGGGAGACATTAAAAGCCAAGGGACTGGCTGATTTTTTTGACAGCGAGCCACCCCTCCCCGCCTGGTCGATCATTGTCCGCTACCATTGGCCGCAGACCTTTGCCGCTGGCCGGGAAATCAGGATCGAGCACAGCTATAACCCTGCCCCTCCCGGCGGTATCTTTGTCTGGCCCGCACAAGAGAAGGATTTTGACCTCTATCATCGTGAGTTGATCCAGACCTACTGCATTGATGCGGGTACCCGGAAGGCCTTGGCCAAGCGGCTGCATCACCAGAAGGCCAGCGAAATGGCCGGGACCGGCACGGCCATCCTGCTCGATTATGTGCTCACGACCGCCACCACCTGGCAGGGCCCCATCGGCGTTTTCCGCCTCACCATCGACAAGGGCAAGCCGAGCAATATCCTCTCCCTGTGCATCGACGGCCTCCGCAAAACCGGCCCCACCACCTTTACGGTGGAAAAAAAGGATTTCATCCCGACCCGTGATCTCCGCCTGCTCATCGTCTCCGGCCTGGAAGAGTAAGCTCAGCCGCCGCATCCTTCGTTGTGCCGCATTTCGCATTCTCAATAAGTCGACTCAACGCTTAATGCTTTGATTATGCTAAGCGGCACGGCGACCCCATTGATGAAAAAGAGTTTGTGCTCGCGGTAAGTTGCGATACACTGCAGTGAGCATGAGTTCTTTTTATCGTTGTACAGGCCAGGTTTGTCCTCGCGCCTTTTCCTGCGGCGCTGATCCTTTTGTTTTTTTTTCATTGACGCATCATGGGCGTTTCGAGATGGCTGGCAAAGCTGCCAAACATTGAACAGTGGTCGATCGGGGAAAAGATATTCTTCGGGAATATCCTTTTTCTCCTTGCTCCCTTGTTCCTTGTTTCCGCCGTTGTTCTGCATACCACTCTTGCCCATCTCAACAGGAGCGTCAATGAAGGGATGGAGGCGGCAGGCGCCTCTATCGCCGGCATGATCGAGGCCTCTATCGACGCCTCGTTGCGCAACTATCTCCGCGGAGTCGCTGAATATAGCCTCAGTCAGGTTGAGAATACCTATAAAAAAGGGTCAGATGATGGAAATCAGGGCGGGGAAAAGCTCAAACAAGAACTCTTCAAAACGTTCAACGCCCAGAAAATAGGGCCCTCAGGCTACATCTACTGCATCGATTCCAAAGGAGTCGTCCAGTTTCACCCGCGCCAAGCGCTGGTGGGAAAAAACATTCTCCACCAGGAGGAGTACAAAGAGGCCTGGCCCTTTATCAGGCAGCAGATTGCCGCTAAACAGGGGTATCTCGAATATTCCTGGCAAAATCCCAATGAAGACCGGCCACATCCCAAGGCGCTTTATATGGAGTATTTTAAGCCGTGGGACTGGATTATTGCGATTGCCTGCTATCGGGAAGAAGTGGAGCGGTTCATTGATTTCCGGGACATTGAACAGCGGATGGCCAACGTCAAATACGGTTCGTTCGGGTACGCGTTTCTCCTCAATGGGCAAGGGAAGCTTTTGGCGCATCCGTTTAAGGGAGAAATGGACAGGGGAAATGAATATGCCGCCCGGCTCAAGCCGATCATGGCGGCAGCAGCCACCAACCAACAGCATACCGTCCGGGCTCCTTGGCAGGATTCGCCGGAACAGAAGGAAAGGGAAAGGCTGTTTTTCTTTCATCACATTCCCGGTTTCAACCTGACCGTCGGCGTGACCACCGACGCGACCGAGGCCTATGCCAGTCTGTTCTCCACCCGGATAATTGCCATTATGATGGTGTTGGCCGGGACCGGCCTCGCCGTGTGCGCCGCTCTTGTTCTCAGCCGGATGATTGCCGGGCCCCTTCGCCGCTTTGCCCGGCAACTGGAGATTCCTGATGGCGGCAAGGAACTCGAAGGCGAGGGCGGCTGTGAAACCGCCTTTCTTGTCAAGAAATTCGATGAACATATCAAAAAATTACGTGCTGTTAACGAGAAATTGACCACCGAGGTGCAGCTCCGGAAAAGCGCTGAAACTTTCCTGCAGATCTACAAGAAAATTTTTGATAATGCCACCGAAGGCATTGTGATCACCGATGGTTCAGGCCGGATACTGGCGATCAACGAGGCTTTTACCACCATTACCGGCTATGACCAGGCAGAGGCTCTTGGTCAGAATCCGCGCATGCTCAAATCCGGCCAGCATGACGCCGAATTCTATGAGCAGATGTGGCGGCACCTTCAGGAAAAAGACTGTTGGGAAGGGGAAGTCTGGAACAAGAAGAAGGACGGTATGGTCTACCCGGAGTGGTTGACGATCACCGGCATTCGCAACGATCACCGGGAAACAGCCTATTATTTCGCTACCTTCTACGAAATAGGCGAGCTGAAGAAACGCGACAAGCAGATCGCCTTCATGGCCTATCACGACATCCTCACCCGTCTGCCCAACCGTTCCTATCTCGAGCATAAATTGGCCAAGACCCTTGCCAGAATTAAGACCGAGGGGGGGCGGTTATCTGTCCTCTACATCGATCTGGATAATTTCAAGAACGTCAACGATGTCTTTGGTCACAATCAGGGGGACGATCTGCTGGTCCAGGTCAGTCAGCGTTTTTCCTCGGTGCTGACCGAGGATGATATGCTGTGCCGGATCGGCGGCGATGAATTCATTCTCCTCATGGACCATCTAGACAATGAGTCGCTGATCTATTTGACCGCCGGCCGGCTCCAGGCTGTCCTCAAAAAACCGTTCCTCCTCGACTTCAAGAAGATCTATGTCAACGCCAGCATCGGCATCTCGATCTACCCGGGAGACGGCGAGAATCCCCTGGACCTGATCAGGAGCGCTGATATGGCCATGCACAAGGCCAAACGGGAAGGAAAAAACAGGCATGTGTTGTTTTCCAAAGGGATGCATGAGGAACTCTACGAAAAATTTCGTACGGAAAACGGCATCCGCTACGGATTGCTCAACCGGGAATTTGTCGTCCACTACCAGCCCAAGGTGAACATCGGCAGCCGGAAAACATCCTCCCTGGAAGCATTGATCCGCTGGGAGAAGGGCGGTAAACTCATCAGTCCGGCCGCCTTCATTCCGATCGCCGAGGAATCAAGCCTGATCGACGATATCTGCCTCTTTGTGATGGAGGAAACCTGCGCCTTTCATGCGGTCATGAAAAAAGAGCGGGTGGAGGTGCCGGTCAGCGTCAACATCTCCCCTCGCCAGTTTCATAACCTTGATTTTGTTGACATCGTTGAGGACCTTCTCGGCCGGTATGACGTGGATCCCCGGTTCATGGAGTTTGAGATCACCGAAACAACGGCGATGAAAGACGTGGAACACACCCTGAACATCATGCACCGACTGCGCGAATTGGGTATTCTTTTTTCCATCGACGATTTCGGCACAGGCTACTCTTCGCTCGGCTATCTCAGCAAGATGCCGGTGAGTACCCTGAAAATCGATAAGCAGTTTGTCGACGACTTGCAGGAAAACAGCGGTATTGTCGCCACCATCATCGCCATCAGCCAGCAGATGCACCTCAATGTCGTGGCTGAGGGTGTGGAAACCGAGGCGCAGCTCCTTGGGCTGGACGCCATGGGCTGCCATGAGGCCCAAGGATACTATTTTTCACGACCGGTTTCCGGCGACAATATTCTCCAGTATTTGCTTGCCGAACGCGCCGGATCTGCGGCCGAGTCCTCCCTTTAAGGAACGCCCTCCCATGAAGCACCAGCCCTCCCGGCTTTTTTTTGATGCCAACGACTACAAACTGCTCAGCATCGTCAATGATGTTCTCAAACGGGGGGCTAGGCCGCAGTCCGTCAGTTCGTTGATGACCCCGTACATGCACCCGCACGGTATCAAGGAGATGGCCGCCCCCAGCGGGCTGCGGATCGCCTATGCCATTGCCGGTCTGCTCGGTTCCCTTGAAGCCGGCAAGGCCCACGACCGGATCGTCGCTCTGCGCAGCCTGCGCGATGAGGTGTTCAGCTCCTCGACCTCTTTTTACCACAAGAATACTGCCCGGGTGTTGATGCAGATCATGAAGGAACTGGTCCGCAGCGCCGGCAATGAACTGCAGCAACTGGAACTGGCCCACGATTTTCGCATGGTCTACACCGGCAAGCCCCTGCTGGTGCGAAAGGAGCTGGCCAAGTATCATCTCCTTGAAATGCCGGAGGACTGGAATCAGTTTGCCTTTGATGATCATGTGCACGACGCCAACACCAAGGGGAGGAAATCACCCACCCACCTGTTGATGGACGCCTGGATCAAGGGCATCCGCAAGCTGACCGTGGTTTATTACAACCATGTCGAGCAGGAGGTGGTGGAAGAGCTGCTCGAGGCCGGGGCCATCCTCGATATCCATGTCCGTATCGGTATTGAACTCTCGTCGCGTTTCCGCAATAAATTTGTCCGCTTCATCTGGGAACTCGAGGGTTTTTTCGACAACCACAGCCTGCTGCAGTTTCTCCAGGAAAGCCCAGTGCGGGAAATGCTGGCCGAGGGGTGCCAGGTTTCCCTCTACCAGCAGCGCTACGTTCTCGATGTCCTGCGGGAGTTCAATAGAATGCACCGACCGGTCCTGGACCGGGAATTGGATCTGGAGTGCGGTTCCTTGGATGAGGGGCAGTTCCTGCTTTTTGTCGGGACCGGCCAGCCATCGTTGCTCCATCTGGCCAAGTTCATCCAGAACCGCTACCACGGCCTGCTCGATGTGGAGGTGCAACGGATTCACGCTGCCCACCCCCTGGACAGCGAAAAACGGGAAGAGCTGTTGCAAGTCTGCGCCCAAAAGATGACCAAATTGGATTTGGAGAGCATCATTAACCGGTTTCTCCAACCTTTTCGCAATCCCGGCCTCCACGATCCCACTGTGCCGCACGATGAGGGGGTGCCGCCGCTGATGAATCTGGCGCCGCCCGAGCTGCTCGCCCGTCTGGCCTCGATGCATTCCGGTTCGCGCTTCACCCTCAACCTGAGCAATCTCTCGATTCAGGATACCCTGGAATTGCTCTACCTCTGTCAGGGCAGGATTACCCACATTGAATCCTTCAACCTCAAGGATTCAGCTCATGGCATGACCGCCATGGCCTCGGTCAAGGACAGCGGCTTTGCCGGCGAAGCGGTGGATATCAGCAGTCCGGCCCGTAATTACCAGTTGATCAACGTCCTCCAGAAGGCCCTGAATGAAGATAACGTCATTACCCTGAAAAGGGCGATCCGGGCAATTATCTGGGATTTTGAACGGACCCGGTTGATTGTCGAGAAAAAATGCGAGGAGGGCCGGGAAAAAACGGTGGCCCCAGAAATTTTTGCCAAATCGCAGGAAGAATTGGTAGAGATGAACGCGCGTAAGGACGAACTGCTCGATATTCTGCTCAACATCGAATCGTTTCATAGCCATTACAACAAACGGTATCTCGGTTCCCGCATCGGTTCGGGTTCCACCGGTCAATCCCAAAAGCAGCACGGCATGGGCCTGGTCGTGCTGGACACCCTGCCCCCGCGAGCCATCCGTCAGGTCATGCACGAGCACAAAGGGGAACAGCGCAAGCTCATCCCGGTCACTGCCCGGATGATCAATCATCATCATGTCCGCGGCGGCATTCAGGTTACCATCCCCTGGCACAAACGACTCATTGGGCATCTTTTTGGTCTGCACCGGAACGGTGCGGTGCATTGGCACGATTGGAGCTTGGACCGGTTTGAGGTGCATCCCGGTCTTGACGGCAATATTGCCACCCTGGGCGGCATTCGTCGCGTTCCCGCTATTGACCTCCATCCAGCACTCAAGAACAAGAACGAGAAGCTCAAACATCCTTTCCGGTATTTGAATACCAACCTGTTCAACACCCTCAAGATTACGGCCGGCTTTCTGCCCGCTTTCTTGACCTTTAGCCTGACCAAGGACTGGTGGGTTCTGGCCTATCTCGGGGCCTTTATCTGGTTCGGGATCACCGGCGTGCGCAACATCATCCAATCGATTCTCGGCGGCGGCGGGCTGCAACGCTCTCCTCTGCTCCCGTGGAATTCCCTGGTGAGTTGGAGCCGGATTGCCGACTCCCTCTTTTACACCGGCTTTTCCGTGCCGCTGCTTGATTATCTGGTTAAGACGTTGCTGCTGCAGCAGCAGCTGGGCGTCACCACCTCGACCAGCCCGCTGGTGCTCTATTCGGTGATGGCCCTGGCCAACGGCATCTACATCTCCACCCACAATATCTTCCGCGGCCTGCCTCGCAGTGCAGTGATCGGTAACTTTTTCCGCTCGATTCTCTCCATCCCTTTGGCCATTCTCTTCAATGACGGTCTGGCGTCGCTCATGCATATCGCCATGGTCCCAGGGGTTGAGGAGGGCTTGCAGAAATGGGCCGCGGTGATCTCCAAGCTGGCTTCGGACTGTGTGGCCGGGGTGATCGAAGGATTGGCCGATCGACAGAACAACGTTCGCATCCGGCTGGCCGATTACCGGGAGAAACTCTCCCAGATGTTTTCCGTCTACGCCCGACTGGATGTGTTGTTCCCGGAAGAGGACGTCCTCGACCTGCTCCAGTCGCCGAAAACCCTGATTGCCGCCATCCACGAGGAGGCCCACGATCTGAAAAAAGTGTTCATCGTCAACGCCCTGGACCTGATGTACATCTGGATGTACCAACCCAGGGCGCGTAAAGCCCTGCAGCAGATTGCCGTCACCTTGTCCACCGAGGAGTGGCTGATTTTCTACCGATCGCAGCTTGTCCTCAAACGGCAACGGGAGATCAGCCAGGTTTTTGTCGACGGCATGGTGGGGCGGAATTTTGCCAAGGCCCTCTCCTTTTACCTTGACCGATCGGACGCCTACCTTCTTGACATTGTAGAGATAGGGAAGGCTCGAGAAAAATACCAGCAAAAATACGGAGTCGTGTCCACCGCCTGATTTCCGCCGCCATCGGAATGTCGGCTGCCGGCGAGGCGTCCGGCGCCGGTTTCCTCTCAGTGGTTTGCTTTCCACCGCCTGTTCCAGAGATCTTGTTGACAGGCCGGATCGAATCAAATATATGAGACCTTATTGATCTCATTTCTCTCTTTTCTGACCAGACCATGCGCTTGACCCGAGCCGCCGAATATGCTGTACGCTGTGTAATCTACCTGTCTCGTCAGGGACAAGGCGTCTTGACCAGTCGCCATGAGATTGCCCGGCAGGCGGATATCCCCGCCCATTTCCTCGCCAAAATCGCCCAGGATCTGGCCAAGGCAGGCCTGGTCGAGATCCGCCAAGGGGCACGGGGAGGATTTCTCCTCAGTAAAAATCCGGCCGCCATCAGCCTGCTTGAGGTGGTGGAGACCATGATCGGCGAAATCCATCTCAACGACTGCGTCGCCCGTCCGGCCGGGTGCAAGATCAGCGACCACTGCGCCGTGCACCGTGTCTGGCTCGATGCCCGCGACCAGTTGCGCGCCTCTCTGCGCCAAGTCAGCTTCGACCAACTGGTCACCGATACCTCCTGCCTCCCCTCCTACCCCAAGATTTTGCTGGAACCGGAAGGGCTTGAAGCGACCGCCTCCACACGAAACGATCTCCAATGAAGACCTCGCCCCCCCCTCGCCCATGGCTGTTCGTCCGGATCTACCGGTTCTACCGCGACGGCTTCCGCCAGATGACCGTGGGCCGGGTCCTGTGGAAAATAATCTTTATAAAACTGTTTATTCTGTTTGCGGTCTTGAAATTTTTCTTTTTTCCTGATTTCCTGGCAACGACGTTTTCAACCGATACACAACGGGCCGAGTACGTGATCGAACAATTGACGCAACCCGCCCAAGGCTTTACCCAACCCGTCAAAGGAGAATGACTATGATTGAAAATCTGGACCTTGGCATGGTCAATTGGGCACGGGCGCAATTTGCCCTGACCGCCATGTATCACTGGCTCTTTGTGCCGCTCACGCTGGGGATCACCTGGATCATTGCCTTTTATCACACCATCTACGTAAAAACAGGAAGTGAGGAGTGGAAGCGGCTGACCAAGTTCTGGATGAAGCTGTTTGGCATCAATTTCGCCATCGGTGTGGCCACCGGCATTATCCTGGAGTTCGAGTTCGGCACCAACTGGGCGAATTATTCCTGGATGGTCGGTGACATCTTCGGGGCACCCCTGGCCATTGAAGGCATCTTCGCCTTTTTCCTGGAGGCGACCTTTTTTGCGGTGATGTTTTTCGGCTGGAATCGGGTTTCCAAGGGGTTTCACCTGTTTTCCACCTGGATGGTGGCTGTCGGCTCCAGCCTGTCGGCGGTGTGGATCCTGGTGGCCAACGCCTGGATGCAGCATCCGGTCGGTCAGGCCTTCAATCCCGAAACCGCCCGTTTCGAGATGCAAAACTTCGCCGAGGTTGCCTTCTCGCCCTATGCGATCAATAAATTCACCCATGCCACCAGTTCCTCCATGCTCATCGGCGCTTTTTTTGTTATCTCGATCTCCTCCTGGTATCTGCTGCGCGGCCGCCATGTGCTGATGGCCAAACGCTCTATCGTGGTGGCCGCTTCTCTTGGCCTGTTGGCCTCGGTCTTCACCATTTTTAACGGTGATGAATCAGCCTATGAAATCGCCCAAGTGCAGCCGATGAAGCTGGCCGCCTTCGAGGGGTTGTACGAGGGACAAACTAACGCCGGTTTGGTCGCGTTGGGTCTGATCAACCGGGAGAAAAAAGTCTACGATGCCCAGGAGCCTTTCATTGGCTTTAATTTGCACATTCCCGGACTCCTGTCGCTGATGGCCAACCGCTCGTTTGGCTCCTTCGTGCCCGGTATGAAGGACTTGGTCTACGGCAATGCCGAACAGAATATTCTCGGTTCGGTACAGAAAATGGAGCGCGGCAAGAAGGCGATTGCCAGTCTCGACGCCTATAAGCAGGCCAAAAAAGGTGGGGACAAGGCCGCAGCCGACGTACATCTTGCCACTTTCAACGAGTACAAGGAATTTCTCGGTTACGGGTACCTGAGCAAACCGGAAGAGGCCGTACCGCCGGTGGCCCTGTCCTTTAACGCCTTCCACGTCATGGTCATTCTCGGTTCCCTCTTTCCGTTGATCTTTTTTGGCTACCTCTACTTTTCCTATAAAGGAACCCTGGGGGAGAAGAAATGGTTGCTGGGACTGGGTAGCATCACCTATTTCCTCGGCATGATCGCCTCCCAGGCCGGTTGGATCGTGGCGGAGGTTGGCCGGCAACCCTGGACCATCCAGGGGCTGTTGCCTGTTTCCATCGCCCGCACCAACCTGACCACGGGCACGGTGCAGACCACCTTTTTCATGTTCCTAGGGCTGTTCACCCTGCTGCTCATTGCCGAAATCAGCATCATGGTCAAGCAGATCAACATCGGACCGGAGGAAAACTGATATGATTGAACAACTCGAATATGCAACCCTGCAGCATCTCTGGTGGCTGATCTGTGCGGTGGTCGGTTCCCTGTTTCTGTTTCTGACCTTTGTTCAGGGCGGGCAGAGCCTGTTGTGGCAGGTGGCCAAGACCCCAACGGAGAAGGACCTGATCATTAATTCCCTGGGCCGCAAATGGGAGATAACCTTCACGACTCTGGTTCTCTTTGGCGGTGCGCTGTTCGCCGCCTTTCCCAAATTCTATTCCACCTCCTTTGGTGGCGCCTATTGGGTGTGGATCCTGATTCTGTTCACCTTCATAGTCCAGGCGGTCAGCTATGAATTCCGTAAGAAACCGTGGAACATCTACGGCAGCCTGACTTATGAAGGCCTGCTTTTCCTCAACGGCGTGGTTGGTATCCTCTTGATCGGCGCGGCAGTCGGCACCTTTTACACCGGTTCGAACTTTACCCTGAACGCCAGCAATTTTGTCACCTGGACCCATCCGTTTCGCGGACTGGAAGCCGCGCTCAGCCCCTCGATCTCCTCGATTTTCAATATCGCCTTGGGCCTGTTTCTGGTGTTCAACGCCCGGGCGCTGGGCGCCATGTACCTGATCAATAATCTGGAACTGGGCGAGGTGCCGGAGATGGAAGAGCGGCTGCGCAGGGCCTGCTGGCAGAACCTCATTATTTCTCTGCCGTTTTGCCTGTTGATTGTCGGTTCGCTGCTGTTCATGCGCGGCTACGGCATTGTCGATGCCCAGGGCACCATCGAAATAGTCAGCTTCAAGTATCTGCGCAACCTGCTGGCCAACCCCTGGCTGCTTGCGTTCCTGGTCGCCGGTTTGGCGCTGCTGATATCCGGGGCATGGAAAACCGCCAAGTCCTCGAATACCTGCGGCATCTGGTACGGCGGTCTCGGCACCGTGCTGGTCGGGTTGACAGTCCTGCTACTGCCAGCCTACAATATGACCGCTTTTTATCCCTCCAAAGTTGACTTGCAGTCGAGCTTGACCATTTACAATGCCTCGTCGAGCCCCTATACCCTGAAAATCATGACCTATGTCGCCTTGGGTATTCCCTTTGTTCTGGCCTACGTGGCCTATGTCTGGTGGCTGATGAACCGCAGTAAAATTAAGATTGAGGATACCGGCGACCGGGCCGCTTATTGAGGGTTCCCGGTCGATTGCAGCCCTCCGGAAGAGGCCGTCGAGCGCGGTCTTTTCCGGAATTTTTTCCGTCCAAAGAGGAGTTTCTTATGACCATTATGACCATGTTTTTATCGGTTGCCTGGGTAGCCACCGTGGCGGCCGCCTATTTTATCGCGGTCCGTCTCCTGAAAAAAAGCGACCTGTATTGAGCAAGGACCGGATGAGGACGACCAATCGTCCCCACTGGTGAAGTTGCCATGGGCAAGGGAGAACTTGGAGAAATCACCTGCTTCGAACGCCTTGGAAGTGCGAGGTGAGCCGGCTTGTTTTCCCTGAACAAGGATTCGCATTTTTCAAATATACCAGCATGATGCGCTCTCCGGAGATCTTGCGCACCGGAGGAGTATGAACCGGTGCGTGGCACCACATCCGCTCGCCTCAACCTAAAGGAGGATCAGAATGCCCAAAACGATGCCGTTTCTTTTTCCGCTGCTGGCTGCCGCCGGTATGGCCTTGACCCTGTGTGCGCACCCGGCCGTTGCCGCTCCCGCCAAGTCGATCAAGATTGCCACTCAATCGCCGCTCTCCGGTGACCAGTCGGCGGTTGGCGTGGACATCAAGCGCGGCGCCGAAATGGCGCTGGAGCAGTTATGCAAACCGCTGGCCGACCTGGGATTCAAGGTCGAGCTGGCCCCCTTCGATGATCAGGCCAATCCCGATACCGGCGTGGCCAACGCCAAGCGCATCGTCTCCGATCCCGTTATCCTGGCGATTGTCGGTCACTACAACTCCGGCGTGCAGATTCCCTCCTCCGAGGTGTACCATACCTCCGGCCTGGCCAACGTCTCGCCGGCCAATACCAACCCCAAGGTCACCACCCGCG
Organism: Desulfobulbales bacterium; assembly: GCA_038318785.1. Taxonomy (GTDB): domain Bacteria; phylum Desulfobacterota; class Desulfobulbia; order Desulfobulbales; family Desulfobulbaceae; genus Desulfobulbus. The sequence goes on from JBBQCO010000002.1 coordinate 65,497, forward strand.
GGTATGCCGAAATCAACCGCATCGTTGGCCGCGATGATGTCCAAGGTCTGGTCGGCGCGGATTTCGCCTTCAGCCACGGCGTCAAGAGTGTCTTTGTCGTCCACGATAAAACCGCTTACGGCCAGGGGATAGCCGAATTTTTTAAGAAGCGGGCGGAAGAAAAAGGCATGAAGGTTTTCGGCTTTGAAGGCACCGAGGAAAAAGCCAATTTCGATGCGTTGCTCTCGCCGGTGATCGCCGGCAACCCCGATCTGGTCTATTTCGGCGGCATGACCTTCCAGGCAGCGGTGCTGTTTCGGCAGGCACGGGAACGCGGTTATCAGGGCATGTTCATGAGCGATGACGGCTTTGACTCCTCCGACGCCACCAAGATCGCCGGCCAGGCCCTGCTCGATGGCACTGGGACCTACTATTCCACGGTGTCAGGTCCGGCCTCGGTCTATCCGGGTACGGCAAAGTTCATTCAGGATTTCAAGGCCAAGTATAACGCCGATCCGCAGCCTTTCGCCGCTCAGGGTTATGATTGCATGGCCATCTGTTTGAAGGCGATTGAGAATGCCGCCAAGGCCAAGAATAATGAGGTGCCTACCCGCGCCGAGGTGGCCCAGGCTATTCGCGCTCTTAAGGATTTTGCCGGTATAACCGGTACCTTTAGCTTCAACGCCATCGGCGACCCCACCGTGGCCCAATATTTCGTGATCAAAGTCAAGTCCGCCGATCCCGCCAAGTGGAGCGAGAACACCGTGGTGGAGACGCTTAATATCGCTCCTCCCAAATAAGGCTTCCTCAGAGACGACACTTCCGGCCCTTTCCCAGGGCCGGAAGTTTTTTAGAGCAGGGAGCGTTTATGAAACAGTTTTTCGCCGCCATCAATGTCCGTGAGTTGTTGCGCCCTTTTGGGCAACTGCTCCTTTTTTCCTTGGGCAGCACGGTTGTCCTGTCCACCCTGGTCCTTGTCCTGGCTCTGATCCTCGACCAGACGGCAGTCGGTCCGCACCTCCACGCCCGTTTTAATGTGTCCCTGTACACCTATACCCTGGTCAACCTGCCCCAGGTGGTCATTGACGGACTAACCATCGGATTCGTGTATGCCGCCATCGCCCTTGGTTACACCATGGTCTACGGCGTCCTTGAATTTATTAACTTCGCCCATAGTGAGATCTTCGCGGTTGGGGCCTTTGTCGGCGTCGAAATCCTGATTGCCCTCGATAGTTCCGGGATCCTCCGGGGTGCTTCGCTGGGCATGGCCTATGCTTACCTGATCCTGGCCATCGTCATGGGTATGGCGGCCGCCGGCGCCCTGGCGGTGACGGTTGAGCGCATTGCCTACCGCCCCCTGCGTGGCGCGCCCCGTTTGGTGCCCCTGATTTCGGCCATTGGTGTTTCTTTTCTGCTGCAGGATGTGATTCGTTTGGTTGAAGGTCTGACCACGGGCCAGTTCAACCGGATCATGCCGACCTTTGGCAACTTTGATCAGCGCTTGAATCTGGGACGGTTTACCCTCGGTGATGCCAACATCGCTCTGGGCATCTCGGTTAAATCGATCATCGTCATCACCGCCGCCGTCCTGATGCTGGTCGGCCTCAACTACCTGGTCAACGCCACTCGGATTGGCAAGGCCATCCGTGCCGTGGCCCAGGACCGGCAGACGGCTAGCCTGATGGGCATCAACGTCAACCGGATCATCTCTTTGACCTTTCTGGTCGGCGGTTTGCTCGGTGGTGCCGCCGGTGTGCTCTACGCCCTGAAATTCACGCGCATCGACGCCTTTGTCGGGTTTTTCCCCGGCCTTAAGGCCTTCACTGCGGCGGTGCTCGGCGGCATCGGCAACATCACCGGTGCCCTCCTGGGCGGAATTGTCCTCGGCATGCTGGAAACCTTTGCCGGCTCGTATCTCGGCGTCTTCACCATGGGGGCGGCCGGTTCGGAATACAAGGACATCTTCGCCTTCTCCATTCTGATTATCGTCCTCATTTTTCGTCCCCAGGGGCTGATGGGCGAACATGTCGGCCAGAAGGCTTGAGAGGAGGCGCCATGACCGACCGATTCAGCACCGTTCTTCTCCGGCAGCTCAATACCGGCATCCTGCCCTACCTGCTGATCCTAGCCCACACCGGTCTGGGCAGTGTGCTGGTATATGTGGCGCCGCGCTCCAACATCGCCTTTCTGGTCCTGATCAGCTCGCTGCTTTCGCTTTACGTCCTCAAGGCGGACTACCGCTTTAAACTGGTTGCCGGCGCGGTTCTCGCCCTGCTGATCATCCCGGTGATCGGGGTGCGCAACATTTTCTACCTCGAGGTCATCTTCCAAATAAGCGTCTTTGCGGCGCTCGCCCTGGGGCTGAACATCGTGGTCGGTTTTGCCGGTCTGCTTGATCTGGGGTATGTCGCCTTTTACGCAGTCGGCGCCTATCTCTGGGCCTTTTTCGGTTCGCAGCAGTATTTTGTTCTCTCCTTCGCGCCTGGAACCCAGCCTTCGAATTTACCCTTCCTGCTTCCCGGCGACGCCTTCTATCTCTTCCTGTTCATTGCAATCATCATCGCGGCCCTGACCGGTATTCTGCTCGGTCTGCCGGTCCTCCGGCTGCGCGGCGATTATCTCGCCATCGTCACCCTCGGATTTGGCGAGGTGATCCGGGTATTGGCCAACAATCTCGACAAGCCGCTCAACTTCACCAATGGTCCCCAGGGTATCACCCCGATTCAACGGCCGACCATGCCGGAATGGGCGGTCCAAGGGTTCAATGATCTGTTTGGCCCCTTGATCGGCCACACGGTGAGCCCCGCCGACATGTACAATCTTTATTTCTACCTGTTGGCGCTGCTGGTTATTCTTGTGATCATCCTGGTGACCCGGCGGCTGAATGATTCGAAAATCGGCCGGGCCTGGACCGCGATCCGCGAGGATGAGACCGCCGCCATTGCCATGGGAATTCCCCTGGTGCGGATGAAGCTGGCCGCCTTTGCCGTCGGCGCCTCGTTTGCCGGAGTGATGGGCGTGTTGTTGGCGGCCAGCCGGACCTTTATCAGCCCGGAATCCTTTTCCTTCATGCAGTCCATCGGCGTCCTGTCCATGGTCATCCTCGGCGGCTCCGGCTCCATTCCCGGGGTGATCCTGGGCGCGGCGGTGGTCACCATCCTCAATCTCCAGATCCTCCAGGGATTTTCCCTCTACCTGAGCGAACTGCGGCAGAGCGAGGCGATCATCCCCCTGATCAATTTTGCCTGGAAAGATCTTTCCACCCAGCTGGATCCGGCCAAATACCAGCGCCTGTTTTTCGGCTTGATCCTCATCCTGATGATGATCTTCCGCCCAGCCGGCCTGATTCCCGCAAAAAGGCGTCAGCGCAAGCTGGCAGAAGACCCGGCAACGGTCAAGTGAGGGGATCATGGCGCTTCTGGAAACCGTTAACATCGTCAAATCGTTCGGCGGCCTGACCGCCATCAACCGGGTTAATTTTCAGTTGGAGGCCGGCCGGATCGTCAGCATCATCGGACCCAACGGCGCCGGCAAAACCACCTTCTTCAATACCCTGTCCGGCATCTATAAGCCCGACCAGGGCCAGATCAATTTCAACGGCCGGTCTCTGGCCAAACTGCGGCCCGATCAGATCGCTGCCCGCGGCATCGCCCGCACCTTCCAGAATATTCGTCTTTTCGGCGAGATGACCGTGGTCGAGAACATCCTCATCGGTATGCATATCCACTTTCAGCAATCGCCGCTTCAGGTCCTGCTTCGTCTGCCCGCTTTTATCAAGGAGGAAAAGGAGGCAGAGCGCCAGGCCGTGGACCTGATGCACTATGTCGGCCTTTCGGGCGTGGGCAATGAGCTGGCCAAGAATCTGCCCTACGGCGCTCAGCGGCGGCTGGAGATCGCCCGGGCTCTGGCCGCCGATCCTTTGCTGCTCTTGCTCGACGAACCGGCAGCGGGGATGAATCCTCAGGAAACCGAGGAGGTTACGCACCTTTTTCGCCGCATCCGTGATGAAAAAGGAATCACTATTCTCCTTATTGAGCACGATATGCGGGTGGTGATGAACATTTCCGAACAGATCTGCGTCATGGATTACGGCGAGAAGATTGCTGAAGGCACCCCGGCGGAAATCCGGACCAATGCGCGGGTGATTGAGGCCTATCTCGGTCGCGGTGCCGTGGCTGGTCAGCACGAGGAGCAACTCGGATGAGCCTGTTGACCCTGACCGATGTCCACAGTTATTACGGGCATATCCATGCCTTGAAAGGCATCTCCATGACCGTGGAGCCAGGGGAGATCGTCTCCCTGATCGGTTCCAACGGCGCCGGTAAGAGTACGACCCTGCGCACTATCTCCGGCATGATGCACCCGAGCCGGGGGCAGGTCTTCTTTGACGGTAGGGAGATCTCTCGAATGGAACCGCACACCATCGTTGGTGCCGGGTTGGGCCATGTTCCCGAGGGTCGCGGCATTTTTCCTAAGCTGACGGTGCGGGAGAACCTGGAAATGGGGGCCTTCACGGTCAACGATCCCACCCTCGTCCGCGAGCGCATGGACTACGGTTGTGAGCTTTTTCCCCGACTCAGGGAACGGCTCGGCCAGCACGGCGGCACCCTCTCAGGGGGGGAGCAGCAGATGCTGGCCATTGCTCGCAGCTTGATGATGAATCCCCGCCTGCTGATGCTCGATGAGCCCTCCATGGGACTGGCGCCGGTGCTGGTGGAGTTGATCTTCGACATCGTCAAGCTCCTCAACGACAAGGGGGTCACCATCCTCCTGGTGGAACAGAATGCCCTGATGGCCCTCTCCATCGCCCACCGCGGCTATGTCCTGCAGAACGGTGAAATTGTCCTCAGCGACACCGCCGCCAACCTTCGCCGCAACGAATCGGTGCAAAAGGCCTACCTCGGCATCAATTAACCCACCAGGCCCGTTGTCGATCCCGCCGCTCTTGAGGAAACCGGACCGGGCGGTCGTCGCTGTTTTGCATTCAGTTCGATTTTCTTGTGTAATCCCTGCCCGAAAGTGGTTTATAGTGCCCGGGGTGTGCCGTGTGCTCTCGTCTGTTGCCAGGAAAAAAACGTCCCTATGGTCTGGTTTTACGGCAAATATGGCGCACAAAGGGATCGAAGAAACAAGACAACGGTGAGAAGTCGTTGAACCGGAGGATGATATGAAACGGATATTGGCGGGAGTTTTGAGTCTGCTCTGCTGTTTGGGGGCCGCTACCCACGCGGCGGAAGAAAAAATGGTGGTGGCCGACTTGTCGAAGATCAAGGTGCTCGATCTGCGGACCGCCCAAGCACTGGCATTGGCGGGCAACCCCAACATGGAGGCCTCCCAGGCGCGGGTGGAACAGGCCAGGGCCAGAGTGAGTCAGGCCGTCGCCACCTGGTGGCCGAGCCTGGATGTTTCCGGCTCCGGCTCGCGAATCCGGCTTTCCGACAGCAGTTATCAGGGCAACCAGCGGCTTGCCGCCTTGTGGGGAGGGGCAACCGATCAGACCACTGATCGGTACGGTGCCGGAGCCCAGGCCACCTGGGTGTTGTTCGATGGCTTTTACCGTAATTTCAGGGAGCAACAAGCCGCCTTTGACGAGCAGTCGGTCGCTGCTGCGTTGGTGGACAGCCGCCGCCTGTTGGTCACCTCGGTGGCCGAGGCCTTTCTCAACGCCCAGTTGGCCCAGACCAGGGTCGATATCGCCCGCGCCGACGAAACCTTCTACACCCGGCAGTTGGAAGATGCCCAGAACCGGTATAACGTGGGGGCTGGCCCGTGGGGTGATGTCCTCAACATCAAGGTCCAGTTGAACACGGCCAAGACCGGTCTGATGCTCTATCAGCGGGAATTTGAAGCGGCAGGATACGGTCTGGCGGCGCTGTTGGGGTTGCCGGAGGCCGAGTTCCCGTCCCATGTCCGCCTGGAAGCCCTCGATAGGGAATCGGTGACCAAGGGCCAGCAAAAAACGCCCGAGGTGCTGATCAAGGAGGCGCTGGCGGCTCGTCCGGATATCCGCCGGCTGGAGATGGTGGTCAAACAGGCCGAAGCCGCCAAGGGGGTGGCCAAAGCACCGTTTTATCCTAAGGTGCAGGTCGCCGGAGTCGTTGAAGGGGTAAGAGAGGGCGATGCCGGGCTTGGCGGTGAAGATTTCGGCAGTACCGTGGGTATGAATATGAGTTGGAATCTCTATGCCGGCGGAGCCGACAAGGCCCGGATGATCGAGGCCGAACAGGCAAAGCGGGAAGCCGTGTATACCCTGGCTGGCTTGCGCAACTCGGTGGCCGCCGAAATTCGCCAAGACCTCGCCTTACTGGCGGCCGCCCAAGAACAGGTGCGGCTGCAACGGGAGACGGTCAAGCTGGTGGAGGAAAATCGCGATCTGGCTAAAAATGAATACGATGCGGGGGAAGCTTCGCTGGTCCGGCTCAACGAGGCCCAGCGCGACCTGAACACCACCTACAGCCGCCTGGCCCAGGCTCTGGTCTCTTATCATCTGGCGATGCAGCGGCTGCTTTCGGCCACGGGGCAGAATCTAGCGGCGTTTGATCCTCCGGCCAAGGGCAAGTAATGGGAGCTATCGGCACGGTCCAGTTGGTGGTGCCGGAAACGGCCATCGATGTCAACGGCCATGTCAACAATGTCCAGTACGTCCACTGGATGCAGGAGGCCGCCATGGCGCACTCGGCTGAGTTGGGCTGGCCAACGGCACGCTTTCTCGCCCTCGGCCGAACCTGGATCATCCGCTCTCACACCATCGAGTACCTTCACTCGGCCCACGCCGGAGAGACCATACAGATTCTGACTTGGGTCGCGGACTTTCACAAGATCCGATCGCTACGCAAATTCAAATTCCACCGCCCGGCGGACGGCGTCGTGCTGGCGACTGCCTCAACCCTGTTTATCTTCTGCGATCTAGCGACAGGGAAACCGGTCGCTATTCCCCCGGAGGTGCAGGGGGCCTATGCAGTGGTCGCCCAAGACGACGAACCCTAACCTCCGCCTTTTTCCTCTCTCCCTTAATCTGCTGTCAGCTGAGCAAAGTTGGCCTCGGAAATATCCGGCGCGGTAAAATTGCGGAAGCGGATGACGCCGTGTTTGTCGGCAATAATCACCGTCGGCACACCTTGCAGCCGATACTTTTCGGCAATCGTTCCCGATCCGTCGAAAAAAGCCGGGTAGGTCATGCCGGTTTTCTGGGCAAAGGCATTGGCCCGTTCGACCGAGTCGTTAAAACCGACATTGACGGCAACAAACTCCATCCCCCGGCTCCGGTATTTCTCAGCCAGTTGATTGATTTTGGGCACCTCGGTCTTGCAGGTCGGGCACCAGGAGGCCCAGAAGATAAGCATCACCGGCTTGCTGCCGATACTCTGCTGTAAATCGAAGGGCTGACCGTTGAGATCGGAGCCCTTGAAGGGGATTAACTGCTGTCCCAGCTGCGCCGCCGTCAAGGAGCAGGGAAGTAGGAGCAGCAAGGTCAGAAGCGCGAGTTTTTTCAAAAGAGTCTTTCCCATGTGTGTTCTCGGTGTGGCGGTGTCAAGAGGTGAGTGTTGCGGCGTATCGTGTTCTTTAGAGGAACAGTGACCCGGCCTTAATAAAAAAATACTGGGCCATGGCCAGCATCAGCAGGCCCATGGTTTTTTTAATTTTGACCATCCAGGCGCCGGAGCGGGGCATTGAGGCAAGAAAGCTGGAAAAGGTGCCGACGCCCAAAAGGAGTGCGCCCATGCCCAGAGAAAAAACAAAAAGCAAGAGCCCGCCCATGATTAGGCTCTGGGAAGAGGCAGTATAGGCCAGCAGGGAGCCGAGCACCGGTGTGGTGCAGGGGCCAGCCACCAGGGCAGAAGAAACCCCTGCCAGGAAAATTCCGGCTATCCCTAGGCGCTTATTGGTGAATTTTCCGGCAAAGGTGGGCAATTGCACAACATCGAGCATGCCCAGGGCAAACAACATCAAGACGTTGCCGACAACAAGAAAGGTCCAGGGACTGCTGTTGATCGATCCGAAAAACCGGCCGGTGGCGGCGGCAAAGATCCCAAGCGCAGCATAGGTCAGGGCCATGCCGGTGACATAAGTCAGGGAAAGAGCAAATCCGCGCCGCTTGGAACCACCGACATTGGCATGGCCGATCACCCCGGCGGTAATGGGAATCATCGGATAGACGCAGGGGGTGAGGCTGGCGAGAACACCGCCAAAAAAGGCGAGAGCCAGAGAGGCGAGCAGTGAAGACTGCAAATAGGTGTCAAACTGACTGAGCAGGATATCCATGAGTGTTCACTCCGTGAGTGTATGAGAATACTTCTCAATGATAACCAGGGCGGGGAAGAAGTAAAGGAGAAAGGTGACCAGTCGCGGCAAGGGTTGACTGCGAGAGTAGAGATCGGATGGCGGCTTGCCTGCTGGTTCTGTCAAATGCGCGCACCACGAAGCGAGAGGCCTTCCTTAGTCGTCCAAGCCGATCAGGGCCGCACCGATGGCATTGCCCACTTCGCAGTTATCGGGAAAGGAGACGGTTGTTCCCAGTCGCTGGGCCACGGCGGGGAGAAAGCAGCGGGCCGCAGCGCCAATGCCGATGATGGGCAGTTTCAGGGTGAAGTGCACGGCAAACAGGTCGTTGTCCCGACGATTGAGAAACGGGGCGCTCAGACCATCCTGCCAGACCGAACGGCTGAGATAGGTGAGGACAATGGTTTCAATCGCGGCTTCCGTTTCAGCCAGCACCCGCCGGCAGAAATCATCGGCGGAAAGGCCAATCTGGCCGGCAAGCACCGAGGCACCGCTCCTGCTGGCCGCACCGTTGCCGATCTGGAGAAGACCGAGGGCATGGAGGGCATCGGTGGGAGTGAAACCCACCAGGACAACCTGCTGGAGATACATCAACCGTTCCAGCCGTTTCTCGAGAATAATGCCGCCCACCCCGGTTTGCTCCGCGAGGGTGCTGGGCGGTGTCGGCCCGTGCTGCGCCAGAAAACGAAGAAGAGGATCCTCTTGAACTATCTCCTGGTCAAGTCCCGGCACCGGCAGCACCAGAATGGAATCGGCATCAATATGCAACCATTCCGCTGGGTCGGGCAGGTCCGGGGTCATGGCCAGCGGCTGCACCCTGGAATTTTCCAGGACGATGCGGCCGTCCCGGTGGCAGGCAACGTGACTGTCGCCGCCGGCTCCGGAAGTGTACATATCCACGGCCTCGACATGGGTCCGCCATTCGCCGATGACGCAGCCCTCTCGATTGAGCAGCGGCTTACTGTCCTTGATCAGGCAGACATCGGTGGTGGTGCCGCCGACATCAACCACCAGAGCCGATGTCAATCCGCTGGCCGCGCCGAACCGGGCCGTTGCCGCCGGACCGCTGGCCATGGTGATCGCTGCCTTGTCGATGATCCGGTCCAAGGCTTCGCCCCGGCCGTTGCCGCAGATGATGGTCACCGGACAGGTGAGTCCCGCCGCCAGCATGGAGCGCTGGATCGAGGCGAGAAAATCGGTCATCAGCGGCATCAGTTTGGCATGCAGGCAGGCGGTGGCAGAGCGTTCGAGTATGCCGGGGTGGGTGGAAACCAGATGGGAGCAGAAAACCGGCTTGGGATCGATCAGCCGAATGGCCTCTTGGGCGACTAATTCATGGGTAGGGTTTTTGATCGACATGGCCCCGCAGACGGCATAGCTATCCACCTCGCCCGCCAATCCCGGCAGGGTATCGATCAGGCCTTCGATATCCAGCGGTTGCTCCTCCTCTCCGGTGATGGTATGGCCGCCCTTGAGGAAGATGTTGGCGATCACCGGCAGTTTGAAATGGCGGACATAACCCAGCACAAAGAGACCGACCCTGGCGCCGCGGCCTTCAACTACGGCGTTGGTGGCCAAGGTGGTCGACACGGAAAGTTTGGTCACCTCTGCCGGTGTCACCGATTGCTGCAGGAGGCCGGCCAGGGCGCGGCCGACACCGATGCTGAGGTCGTGGGGCGTGGTTCGTTCCTTGCAGCAGGCGACCACCTGCCTGGAAACAGAGTCCATAAGGACGGCGTCGGTGTAGGTGCCGCCGGTATCGATACCGATGCAATAGGCTGTCATGTCAATCGAAGAGTGGTTGAAGAATCAGGGTAAAGGTGACGCCAACAAAAGGGTTGTCAGGCTGCGGTTCAGGCCAATCGTGCCTTCTTTCAAGAGGCAGCCTCAACGGGGTTGATGGATAACACCGGCAGGGCGTAAAATCAAGAAAAGCTTAGTTCCACGGAGTTCTTTGAACAAGAAGAGGGCGGTCTGATGTTGGTGCCGATTCTGTCTGGGAAAGGCCCTTCAACGGTCCAGTCGCCGCAGGAGCCGACCGAAATCGGGGTGGTCGATCCGGGTGAGGCCAAGTGTTCGGGCGATCTCCAGGGCCTGCTGGTATTCGTCGCCGCTGATGGTCCGGTGCAGTTCCGTGAACTGATCAGCCGTGCCGCAGGGATGGTATTGGGCCATAATATTGATGAAGGTGTTGGTCGAGAGATGGGTGGCGATGAAGCGGAGGATCGCCTCCGTTTCTGCAAGTAGACCCGGCATCAGCAGGTGGCGGACCAACAGACCGGTGCGGGCGCACCCATCCTCGCCGATGACCAGATCGCCGACTTGCCGGTGCATGAGCAGCAGCGCCTCGCGGACCCGCTCTGGATAGTCGGGGGCTTGGGTGTATCGGGCCGAGGTGGAGGAGCGCCAGAACTTGCAATCCGGCATGTAGATGTCGATGATCCCGTCCAACAGGGCCAATGTCTCCGTACTTTCATACCCGCTGCAATTAAACACGATCGGGATGTCAAGGCCATCCTCAAGGGCCGGGGTCAGGGCCGCCAGGATCTGGGGAACTACATGACTGGGGGTGACCAGGTTGATATTGTGGCAACCCATGGCCTGCAATTCCAGCATGATGGCAGCAAATTCGCGGGCATCGATCTCCTGGGCCGGTTCGGCCCCTTGGCTGATGTCATAGTTCTGGCAGAAGCAGCAGCAGAGGTTGCAGCCGGCGAGGAAGAGGGTGCCCGAACCGTGAGCGCCGACCAGCGGTTGTTCCTCCCCAAAATGGGGGCCGTAGCTGGCGATCCGGGCATGCGCCCCGGTCGAGCAGAGACCGGTCTCTCCTGCAAGCCGGTTGACTCCGCAGCGACGGGGGCAAAGAGTGCAGTGCTCCAACTTCCGCCGGGCGGTTTCAGCCCGTTGGAGGAGGAGGCCGCTGGTGTGCAGGGTATGGGCAGCGATGGGCATGGGGGTGCTCTTTGGGCAATATTTGGGGCAGGCAAACAGGGACAGTACGCCTGCATAAAAAATAGACGCTTTGCCGTCATCTGTCGAGCCTGCCGTCAACCGGAAAAAAACCTGGCTGGAACTCCTGTGCTGCATTATTGTAGTTGCTTATTTATACACCCCTAACTGAACGAGCCCCGCCATGAAAGACGATGATCCTTGTCTGTTGCCGTCATTGCAGACCCTGCCGGAGTTGCCCGTTTTTGCCGCGCCCCCGGCGGATGCCCCCTGCTGAGGCCCGAAACCGGAACCCCGGTCCGGGGTTCATGAACGGGCGGGGTACACCCTCTCTCCCTTTGTCCACGGTTTTGTCGAGACGCCTATCGGCCCAGTGCCCCAAGTGGCGACCACGGGCAGCGTTCGGGATTTTTTGGGAACCCTGGGTGCCCGAATCGGAACAATCCGCCGCAATTACAAGGTGGCTCCTGGCTGTTATGCGGTGGGATCGCCGGGTCCGCAGTCGCCGGTGCTGGTCACGGCCAATTACAAGCTCTCCTTCGATGCCCTGCGACATCAACTGGGTGGAATCGATGCCTGGCTGCTGGTTGTCGATACCAGGGGCATCAATGTCTGGTGTGCCGCCGGCAAGGGCAGTTTTTCCACTGAAGAGGTGATTCAGAGCGTCCGCCGTTACCGTGTGGATCAACTGGTCAGCCATCGCGAGCTAATCCTGCCCCAGTTGGCAGCCACCGGTGTTGCTGCCCCGGCAGTCAGAAAGGGCTGCGGTTTTACGGCCCTGTTCGGACCGGTGCGGTCCGCCGACCTGCCTGCCTATCTCAACCAGGGCCAGCAGTGCGACGAGGCTATGCGGACGGTGACCTTCACCCTGGCGGAACGCGCGGTTTTGATCCCGGTCGAGCTGTTCCTCCTGGCCAAGCCCCTGCTGATTCTTTTCTGCCTCGTCTTCCTCCTCTCCGGTATCGGGTCGTCCATTTTTTCCCTGGCGGCTGCCCTGGATCGTGGTGTGATCCTCCTGGCAGCCACCGCTTTCGGCATTTGCGGCGGCGCGATTTTGACACCGTTGCTGTTGCCTTGGCTCCCCGGCCGTCAGTTCTGGCTGAAAGGCCTGGGGACTGGTCTGCCAGCAGCCCTCTGCGGGTGGCTGCTGTTTGCTCCCCGGCTTGTACCGGTCGAGCAAATCGCCCTTGTGCTCTGGGTGGCGACCATCAGTTCCTACCTGGCGATGAATTTCACCGGTTCCACCCCCTTCACCTCACCAAGTGGGGTCGAATACGAGATGCGGCGAGGTCTGCCGGTGCAGATGGCCGCTGCCTGTCTGGCTCTGGCGTTGTGGTTGGCCGGTCCCTTTTTTTGAAACGGAGAAACACCCATGCATGGCTATCGGTATATTGATGGACTGGCGACCCTGAGGGTTGACCGGCAGCGCTGTGTGGGCTGCGGTCATTGCGTCGAGGTCTGCCCGCACCGGATTTTTTCCCTTGCCGCCGGGCAGCTCGAAGTCAACGATCCCGATCTGTGCATGGAATGCGGAGCCTGTGCCCGCAACTGCCCGGTGCAGGCCCTCACGGTGTCGCCGGGGGTGGGCTGTGCCGTGGCCATCCTTGCCGCCTGGATCAACCGGCTGCTGGGCCGCAAGGTGCTGTCCGGCTGCTGCTGACTCTTTTCTGCCCTCATTTGCCCAAGGTGCAACCTGTGAACGAGACCTTCCCAAGACCCAAGGTGTTAGTCAGTCGCTGTCTGGGCTTTGCCGCCTGCCGCTACGACGGCCAGATTTTGAACAATTCCTTGATCGAGCAGCTGCAACCGCATGTCGAGATGATCCCGGTCTGCCCGGAAACCGATTGCGGTCTGGGTATCCCCCGGGCGCCGATCCGGCTCTGTCAGGCGGGGGAAGGATTTGTGGTGTATCAGCCCGCCACCGGTCGGGAGGTGACCGCACAGCTCCAGGCCACCATCGACAGCATCCTGGCGGCCCATCCGCAGGTCGACGGCGCCATTCTCAAGAGCAAGTCGCCCAGTTGCGGCCTTTTTGACACCAAGATTTACCAGGGCATCGACAAACCCCAGTTTCTCAAGAAGGGCGGGGGGCTTTTCGGTGAGCAGGTCCTGCTGACCTTTGCCGGGCGAGCCATTGAAGATGAGATGCGGCTGACCAACTTTTCTTTGCGGGAACACTTTCTGATTAAACTTTATACCCTGACCCGTTTTCGTTACCTGAGCGAGCGGCCGGAGATGGGCCCTCTGGTGGACTTTCATGCCAGCCATAAATTGCTCTTTCTCGCCTATAACCAGAGCCGGTTTCGTCTAGCGGGCAAGATCGTCGCCAACCATGGCAGACTGCCGGCGGTCGAGGTCTTCCGCCTGTATCGTGAGGAACTCCTGCTCATTCTCGACGCGCCGCTGCGCATTCCTGGGGTAATCAATACCCTCTATCACGCCTTCGGCTGGATTTCCGAGCACCTTGGGTCCGTGGAAAAAGAGTATGTGATCAACTCGATCGAGGAATACCGGGATGAACGGTTGCCGCTGCAGGCAGTCACTCGGCTGATCGAGGCCCACGCCATCCGTTTTGGCAACCAGTATCTGCAGCAGCAGGTCTTTCTCCGCCCCTATCCCCCCGTCCTGGCCGGTCTGAGCGATTCCGGCCGTGGCCGCGAGGTGCGCTGAGCGGGTTTTCCAAATGAAGACGATTGATCTGCGAAGTGATTCGGTCACCCGACCGGGTGAGGCGATGCGCGCTGCCATGGCAGAGGCCGAAGTGGGGGATGATGTCTCGGCGCGGCAACGAATACATTGTGACACCGTGATCCCGGCCATTACCGAGTATTTCGTCGGTTGCGGGTGAGCTCCAGCTGCAGGACTGTTTTCGTTTATTCCTCGTCCGTCTCGGTTTGCATCCCCTTGAGCAGGGCCCGGAGGCCGATGGCCTGGACCACGGTCAAACATTCGTCGTGGTGGAAAAACCCGGCCATGATCGCCGCGAACTGGGAGGCGAGAAAGATCATATCCGTGTCCTCTTCCTGTTCAAGCAGTTGGCGGCAGGTGGCGATGTCGTTTGACTCCACCGCACCGACCAGCTCATTGAGCCAGTCCAGCTGACTTTCCTCAAAGTGAAACTCCACCATTGCCTGGGCATACATCGAAACGATGGTGGCCCGGTAATCGTAGATGGCGTCGAGATCGTTCTGTTGGGCCGCTTCCAGGACCATGTTGATCTGCTCGAGCAATTCTTCCATTTCGCTGTTTTCCTGGGTCATGATCGGTTCTCCTTGTGGTTGCACTATGGGGTCTTCCCCCTGTTTCACTCAAAATCTTCCCTGCGATTATCCTGGATGCCGAGAACGGTGGCGGCCAAAGGGAGCGCATCCGGTGTGGAGCGTCGGCTGAGCAGCCGCCCAGGCCAGGTGCCTGACTTCGGTCCCTTGCAGGCTGCGGGAAGCGAGCATCAGGCAGCTTGCATCCCCGCTCTGATCTGCCGTTTTCCATCCGCAGCTTGGGCCTGGATGGCGGTGATGGCCACGGTATTGACGATGTCCGCCACCAGGCAACCCCGGCTGAGATCGTTGACCGGTTTGTTGAGCCCCTGGAGGATTGGGCCAATGGCCACCGCCCCCGAGGAGCGCTGCACCGCCTTGTAGGTGTTGTTGCCGGTGTTGAGATCCGGGAAGATAAAGACGCTGGCCCGCCCGGCGACTTCGCTCTCCGGCATTTTCTGGCTACCGACCGAGAGATCGATGGCGGCGTCGTACTGGATCGGGCCGTCGATCTTCAGCTCCGGCCAACGTTTGTGCGCCAGTTGCACCGCCTCGCGAACCCGTTCGACATCCTCGCCCTGACCGGAGGCCCCGCTGGAGTAAGAAAGCATGGCCACAATCGGCTCGATGTTGAACATGGCCGCGGTCTCGGCCGAACGGATGGCGATCTCGGCCAGTTCCTCGCTGTTGGGGTTGGGGTTGACGGCGCAGTCGCCATAGACCAGGACACGCGTGTCGAAGCACATGAAAAAGACGCTGGAGACCACCAGCACCCCGGGCCGGGTACGGATGATCTGGAAGGCCGGACGGACAGTGTGCTGGGTGGTGTGGACCGCGCCGGAAACCATGCCGTCGGCCCGGCCGGTATGGACCATCATGGTGCCGAAATAGCTGACGTCGTTGATGGCGTCGCGCGCGTAGTCACGGGTGGATCCCTTGTGTTTGCGTGCCTGGTAGAGGCTTTCGATGAATTCATCGCGCAGGGGCGAGGTCTTGGGGTCGATGATGGCCACATCCTGCAGTCGCAGGCCCAGGGATGCGGCGCGGCTACGGATGGGTTTTTCCTCGCCCAGGAGGGTGAGATCGACCACCTCGCGGGAACGGAGGATCTCGGCCGCCTGGAGGATGCGATCCTCGCCGCCCTCGGGCAGGACAATGTGCTTGCGCTCGGTCCGGGCCCGCTGAAACAGGGAATACTCGAACATCAGGGGCGACATGGTGGCGGACACGGTCTCGATCACCTGCTGCTCCAAGCCGGTGGTGTCGACATGGCTCTCAAAGACGCCGAGCGCCCGGGCGACTTTCTGCGCGTTGTGCGGCCGCAGGGTCCCCTTGATCTCGCCGGCACGCAGGGCTACCCGGTAGGTATCGCCGGGCATGAGGTAAATCGGCAAGGCCAGATCGTCGATGCCGTCGAGCAGTTTGACCATCGACGGGCTCGGCTCCAGACCCCCGGAGAGGAGCATGCCGGCCGGCGAGGGGTAGTTGCGCGAGGCAATGGCGCCCAGAGTGGCAAAAATAATGTCGGGCCGATCACCGGGGGTCACGACCAGGTCGTCTTCTTCAAGAAAATCGATGTAATTGGCCGGGCTCATCGCCGCTACCTTGATGGAGTGGATATCGCGCTGTAATCCCGCCTTGGGGCCGCTGAAATGGCGGGCGCCGAGGGCTTCGGTGATTTCTTCCATCGTCGGCATGCTGAACCCCGCCATCTCCGGCAGAAAATCGAGGCGATAGGGCTTGTTCTGATGGCTTTTGCGGATCTCGACCTCGGCGGTCGCCAGCAGATCGGGATCGATCCGGTTGACAAAAATGGCCAGGAGCGGACACTGATACTGTTCGTAGATTTTTTCCGCCACCCCGATGTTTTCCAGGATTTCTGGGATTGTGCGATTGCGGCCGTTGACCACGTGCAGCGTGGGTGTGCCGAGCTCACGGGCGATACGGATGCTGATGTCGTAGTCAAAGGCCTCGGACATGCTGACGATATTGGGTCCTTCGCAGAGGAGAAAATCGCACTTTTTGCGCACCTCACTGTACTTGCGGACTATCTCGCGGAACAGCAGCAGTTCCTCGCCCTCGGCGATCATGGTACGGGCCAGTTCGTGGCTCACTCCGGCCATCTCGTCAAAGCGAAGGCCAATATTGTAGCGCTGCTTGATCAGACTGATATCGTTGTCGTTTGTGCCATCACCAGGGACAATGGGCCGAAAAAAACCGACGTGGTCGATCCTGCGGGAGAGCAGTTCCATGACGCCCAGGGTGACGACCAGTTTGCCGCTTTCTTTTTCCAGGTTGGCGATGTAGAGGCTGTCGGCCATGTTGTGCTCCCGAGATGACAGCGAAAAGAGAGACGAGCATCCATAGCGGCATGATAGTGGACAGCAGCGAACAACGCAAGCAGTCTCCCGCCTGAGACAGGGGTACGGAGAGCGACGCGGGTGAATCGAGTGATATTTTAAACTATCATTTGCTCCACTTTTCTCTCCCATTGATCGGCTGCATCCCCTGGTTATCTTTTCAGGCAACAACCAACCTTTGGACCTTTGAGGAGAACAGACAATGGATTTGCCCAACTATTTTACAACCACCCAGGGAACGGGAATACTGGCGACTGCCTCGGCTTCTGGAGAGGTCACCACTGCGGTGTACGCCAAACCACATTTCCAGGATGACTCCAGCGTCGCTATGATCATGCGTGAACGCCTGACCTACGCCAATCTTCAGACCAACAGCCACGCATGCTATCTGTTTCTAGAACAGGGACATGGCATCAAGGGCATACGACTCTTTTTGCAAAAAATCAACGAGTCGGACGATGCCGAATTGATACGTTTAATGACCAGGCGGCACCTCAGCCCGGAAGAAGACAAGGCAAAGGGGCCTAAGCATCTGGTCCGTTTTCAGGTCGTCAAGGTGCTGCCGGTCATCGGGGATGGACCGCTTCCGGCATGAACAGCATCCGCTGGGGCCTTTGCTGCCTGTTTAAAGAAGAGCCGATTCATTTTGCCGTTCGCCAGGCAACCCACCTGGCCAAATTTGACCGCAAGCGGCAATTAGAACTGATGGCGGTAACGGTGACGGCCAACGCCACTGCCCTGCTGGCGGCGATTGCCTACTGTGCTTGCCATTCTATCGGCTCCTTCCGGGTCAACAGCCGTATTTTTCCATTGAAAACCCATCCCCAAGTGGGCTACCGCTTGGCGGATCTGCCTGATCATGCCGCCATCGAGCAAGCCTACCGGCAGGCAGGCCAGTTAGCGGCGGCCCAGGACATTCGCCTGACCTTTCATCCCGACCAGTTCACCCTGCTTTCTTCACCGGATGCCGGGGTTACCACCCGTTCGTTGGACGAGTTGGCCTATCACGCTGAAGTGGCTGAACTCATAGGTGCCGACGTCATCACTCTCCACGGCGGTGGGGGCTATGGCGACAAATCGGCGGCCTTACAACGGTTGACCGCTGCGCTTGACCATCTGTCTCCTCCCCTTCGTTCCCGCCTCGTCCTGGAAAACGACGATCGGGTCTATACGCCCTCGGACCTGCTGCCGGTCTGTGCCGCCGCCGGCATCCCTTTTGTCTACGATGTTCACCATCACCGCTGTCTTCCCGACGGGTTGACGATCGAGGAGGTGACCGAGCGGGCCCTAGCTACCTGGTCAAGGGAGCCGCTTTTTCATCTCTCCAGCCCAAGGGAAGGGTGGCAGAGTACCAACCCGCGGCCTCACCACGACTTCATTGATCCCGCTGATCTGCCGCTCTGCTGGCGTGGCGTGGCTATGACCGTAGAGGTCGAGGCCAAGGCCAAGGAGATTGCCTTGCGGCGCCTGCAGGACGACCTCGCCGGGAGGAGAGCAGGCGACATGGCCATGGATTCGTCGTTTCCTGCCCGCAAAGGCTAGAAACTGGTGGGAATGGGTCTCGTCGCACCTCTGCAGGCACTCCCGAAGAAATCATTCTTTTTTCTGCGGCATGAAGAAGGCCTGCGAGCCACCAGCTCGCGTCGACCTTGAGTTGGTGGGATCGCCTGCATCTACAGGCTGTACGGGATGAATGGCGCGTCAGTGTTTGGCGCCCTTAAACGACGGTCGCGTGAAAAAAGGGCTAAAAACGCCCTAAACCCCTTGATTTTGTTCGTTGACAGCACTTTCCTTCTCATTTATAGTCACCGCTACATTGAGCAGGGGCCTGTGAATACACAGGCAAGCCCAAGAATATTCAGCAAAAAAGGAGGAGGGGAAACTAACCAGAACGACGAAGTACTCATCGCAGCATGCAGTTCAATAAAACTCAAAAAAGGGGGAGTGCATAAATGTCACAACAAACTACTTTTCCAAGGTGGATACCATTACTTGGAGGTCTTTTAGGCAGCACCACTTGCGGTTTACTGTTGTATGCGTTTAGTGTTTTCATCAAACCTCTTCAGACGCAGTTCGGTTGGACTGTTCCTGAGGTTGCCATGGCGTATGCTCTCATCTGTCTGATCTTTGGACTGGTGACCTTTCCTGCCGGGCGTTTGAGCGATAAGCTCGGTCCGAGGAACGTCGTTCTTATCGGTGGACTCGTCATGGCCTTCGGGTTTTTCATGGTCTCCACCATCACCCCACCCGATCCTGCCGTGGTTGCCGCTGGTGGCGATGCTCTCAAGGCTGCCAACAGAACACCGCTCTACTTGCTCTATCTCTATTATGGCGTCATCTGCGGTTTAGGCGGTGGTTGTGTCTATCTGCCACCCATTGCTACCGCACCGAAATGGTGGCCTGATCGCCGCGCTTTGGCGACCGGTTTCACCGTTGTTGGCCTTGGCCTTGGTTCCTTCATCATGGCTCCGCTGGCCACCGGGTTGATCAACCATTACGGTAGTGCTCTTCCTGTCTTTAAAATTGTCGGTATCGCCATGGCCGTCATGGTTGTTATGGCCGCCCTCTGTTTGAAAGTACCGCCGGTCGGCTACAAACCCGCAGGTTGGAATCCGCCTGCTCCCGCCGGCGGAGCTGGTGCTCCCAAAGTCACCCGCGATTACACCTATGAAGAGACCAAGGGTACCGCCCAGTTCTGGCTGCTGTGGGTTGCTTACTTCTGCGGCTCCTTTGCCGGTCTCATGGTTATCGGTCTGATCGCCAAGCATGGTATTGATGCCATGACCTTGGTAAAAAAAGCAGAACTTGGCCTCGATATCGCCGCCAAGCTGCCTGCTGACGCGGCCAAGACCATTTCCATGGCTGCAGCTGGTGCCCCCAGTGCATTGGCAATCACAAACGCCCTCGTCCGAATTATGATTGGACCGCTGGCTGACAAAATCGGTACCAAAAAAATCTTCATCACCCTGTTCATTATCCAAGCAGGCGCCATGCTGGCACTCTTTCCGGCAGGCAACACCGCGACCTTGCTGGCCCTGTGTGCCGCAGTCATTGGTTGGAACTATGGGGCGATGTTCACCCTGTTCCCCGCCACCTTGCTGAGCTACTTCGGTCCGACTGCTCAGGGCTCCAACTATGGTTTGCTGTTCACCGCCTGGGGTGTTGCCGGTTTCTGCGGCCCTTACCTCGGTGGTAAGATCCAGGCCACAACTGGTTCCTTCTTCATCCCGTTCGTGATCGCCGCCTGCGTTCTGGCTGTTGCGGTTCTCATCCTGATGACCTTGAAGGCACCTGAGAAAAAACACGCATAATTAGTTCACAACACGTTTTAGAAAAAAAATGGGGCGTTCCGCTTAGGCGGAACGCCCCATTTTTTTATCCAATTGACTTAACCAGCCCATGAAAAAAGTGAGGTTATTTTCTTCCTTGTCCGAAAGATCAAGGGCATCTACGATTGAATCGAGAGGGCGATCGCCGTGATGTTGTCATGGCCGCCGGCCTCGTTCGCCAAATGCACGAGCTGCTCGACGAGCCGGCCAATATTCGTCTGTTCGCTTCGGAGGCACTGGGCGATCTTCTTGTCCGGCACCATGCTGGTCAATCCGTCGGTACAGAGGAGCAGTATATCACCAGGTGCAGCAGTGAATGCTGTAATTGAGGGGAGGACGGTCAATTCGGCGCCGACCGCTCGGGTGATAACATGGCGCTGCGGCGACCGTTCGGCTTGGCTGGCGGTCAAAACCCCTTGTTCATAGAGTTCATTGACCAATGAATGGTCGCTTGTGATCCTAATCAATTCGTCGTTGTGCCAACGGTAGATCCGGCTGTCACCGACATGGGCCGCCAGGGTTGTGCCATTGCTGCCCAGCTGGACTAGGGCCAGCGTAGTCGCCATGTTTTTACCCAGGACCAGTCGGTGTTGGTAAGTGTGGCTGTTGACGGCGGCGATAATCGCTTCAAGATGGCTCTTCGCATCGCCATCGCCAAGAGAGGTCGGGGCAGAACAGAGAGCCTGCAGGTGTGCCAGGGCCGTACTGCTGGCGATATCACCGGCATCGAGGCCGCCGAGGCCATCGGCTACAGCGAAAATTCCGGACTCGGTGAGGAGCAGCAGGCTGTCTTCATTGCATTGGCGAACGCGACCTGGATCGGTAGCCCCGGCATAAGCTACCTGAGAGTCGAGAACCCGGCAATTTCCTTCTACAAGGTGCACCTGTCACTCCACCTTCTTAAAGGAAAGAGATTGCCAGGAAGAGAACATGATCCTCAGCGAACCGTGAAGGAGCGCCGGGTACTCCGAGTCTGCCCCTGAGCGGTGATTTGCAGAGTCACGGTGTACTTACCCGGTTTGGCCCCCTCGGGTACGGCAAAGCTCAGGGTGTTTTCCCATGTGCCGTTCTCTTTTTCGCTCGATTCGTCCTTCAGCACCGTTAACTCCTTGCCCTCCCTGTCCAGGGAGCTTTTTTCCCGTATCGCCACCCCTTTTTCGGGGGCGCCCATGATCATGTATTGCAGGGTCAGCGTCACCTGCTCCCCTTTATGGACCTCGGTTGGCGCCAGTGTGGATCGTTGAATTTTCAGGGCAAAACCGCTCCGAGGTTCCGAGGTAACGGCGCGGCGGCTGGTTGGCTCTCTATAAGTTGCGGGGCGGCGGCCAGGCAACCCTGCGGAGATTCTGCGGGTGGTTTGCCTGATCGATCTGCCGAGATCGTTAAAAAAAATTTCGACCTGGCTTCTCGGTTTTTCCTGCGTTGCCACGTACCCGGCCCCGGCCCCGGCAGCACCGGCGGTGAGAAGCAAGGGGGCCGCGCAACCACTTAAAAGGTAACTTGCGGCAACAAAAAACGCGGAGAGAAGTTTGCCAGACATGGTTGCAAGGGGGAAGGATCAGCGGATTTTGCGGGAGTGATTTTCAACCACTTGCCATTCGTTCATCGGGGCTGGTTCGCTCCGGTCTGCAGCCGCCATCGACTCGATACTCTTTTTTTGTAGCCGCCCGCTTTCGACCGCATCCAGGGCGGAGTTGTTTTTGGGCTCCACTTGGTCGGCCAGCTTCGTCGTGGCAGCGGGAACAGTTTTGGGTTCGGCGACCGTGGCGGCCGTCTCGCCGGACGGAATCAGTGCGGGATCTGGTTTCCCGGTGAAATGGTTCTGCACCAGGTACCCGGCCAGGAAAAGCAGCAGCACGGATGCAGCGTAAAGCCATGTGCGCCGAAATTTGGGCACCCGGATTTGATTCCGGTTGCGGCCTTGGGCCGGATTGAGCAGTGTTGCTTCGGGGATGCTTGGCACAGGGCAATCGCCATGCTGGGCGAGCATGGTGGCTTCCTGCACAGCGATATGCTCGGGGAGCACCGTCTCGTTGTCATCGAGTTCCGCGAGGGCAGCGATAAAGTGCTCAGAATCCTGATACCGTTCGGTTGGTTGTTTGGCTAGGGCTGTGCGCAGGACCATGTGCAAGCGGGCTGGAATGGTGTGCGGGAGCGTCTTCAGGGCGGGTTGCTGCACCAAATGTCCGGAAAAAATTTCGGTCATTGTTCCGGTAAACGGCGGCTGCCCGGTCAAGAGCTCAAAGAGAATAATGCCGACCGCATAGAGGTCTGAAGCCGGACAAACCTCGCCAAAGGTTTGGGGATCAATCCGTTCCGGGGCCATGTACACAGGAGTTCCTGGTCCCTGGGTTCCCAGTGAGGTCAGGCGGGTCATGGTGTCGGACTCTATTTCCGCCCAGGCAATGCCGAAATCGGTCAATTTGGCCAGATAATGGCCGTCGGGTTGTAACTGGAGAAGGATGTTCGAGGTCTTGATGTCACGGTGGACAATGTCGCGGTGGTGGATGCAGGCCAGGGCTCGCAACAACTGGCGAACGATGTCGAGGGCCTTGTTGAGCGGGAGTCCCCGGGAATCGTTGGTCGCGGCCAATCGGCTGGCCAGGGTCTCGCCGGCGAAGTACTCCATCACCAGGTAGATGTGGCCGTTTTCCTCGACCGTGTCATAGAGGGTGACAATATTGGGATGGGCACCGATGGCGGCATGCAGCCGGCATTCCCGCTTGATCCGGGAACGGACCTCCTCGTTGCCGCTCAGTTCCGGACGAACCGTCTTGACAGCCACCTGGCGGGCCAGCACCAGATCCTCGGCCAGGTAGACATTGCCCATACCACCTTCGCCAAGGGGGCGTAATAAGCGATATCGACCGGCTATCAGGCCGCCCTCGTCGCTGACAAGGACCGGAGGCGGTCCGGCAATACTGGTGTCGAGAAGGGTTTGTGAATCGTTCAACATTATCGGAGATCCCGGTATTTCAGGAATCCTGCACAGAGAAGAAGCCAGAGGATGGATTGGGTCAACAGGATAGAGCCACCACTATAATAAACGGTTGGGCCGAAGTCAAAACCAATTACCTGCCGGACATAGGCGGGAATCCATTGCACGCCGGTTCCTGTGAGCGAATCGAACAACGCGGTGCAGACCATCTCCAGCCCCCACCGGGCCGGCAGCAGATCGGCTGCCCAGCGAAGTTCGCTGCCCATGCGTCCATAAAAATCAGGACCCAGGCCGCCGGAGAGGAGCAACTGGGGCAGGACCACGGCGATGGCCAGCATCACCGAAAATCGTCCGCCGGTCGAATCCACTGCGCTGAGCAGCAGGCCAATGGCCACCGAGCTCCAGGCAACGGCTACCATGGTCAGCCAGATAGGGACAAGGGCCGTCTGCCGCAGGATGGGATGCAGCCAGCAAACGGCAAGAAAGACCAGGCATTGCAGGGCAGTCATCGCCAGGCAAAAAGGCAGTTTTGATCCCAAGTAGGGCATTATGTGGAGGTGCGACATCCGTTCCCGGCGATAAATGGAGCGCTCCGTGGAAATTTCCAGGCAGGCGATAAGGGTGCCAGAAAACACGGCGGTCATGACGATCATCAACAGTACACTCATGGGGACGGGCAGGTTGGCCACTCCTTCGTGCCGCAGGCCATAGAGCAGATCGGTGGCGGACCGGGGGTCATAGGTTCCGGCCGGCGAAAGCAGGTGTTTGAGCAGGTTTTCCATGGCAACACCGCCCCGTGTCATCGATTCCTGGATCGTACTCTTTTGGGCACGAACCACCTCGTCGGCGACAACCCCGGTGATATGCTGTGACAGGGTGACCAGAGCCAGGGCCACTGGAATGAGGAGGAACAGCAGCAGCCGTTTGAGCGAGCTGGCGCGGATGTGCAGATGGCGGTGGGACAGGATGAGCCATGAACGGAATGCTCCGCTGAGGGAAGCGGGCTGAAAGAATTGCCCACCTACCGCCGCAAGCCAAAGAAGGCCCGATCGAGGCCGCTGCTTTATCAGGGTCTGGTCGGGGGCCTCTTCCTTTGCATGCAGAAGAGTCCGGGCAGTTATTGAAAGCCTTTTGTCAATGTTCTCCCGGTGGAAGACGGAGTGACGATACAGGCGGGCCAGGCGGTCGGCAATTTCTTCTTGGGTGCTGCTGCTGTTCTGGTCAGCGGCGGCACGGTGTTCCTCGCCGGTGAGCAGGTCAAAGATCCGGGTCGGCTGGGTGAGGGGCCTGCCGTTTTCGCCGAAAAAGGTCAGGGCCTCATCCGGGCTACCGAAAAAGACCAACCTGCCCTGGGAAAGAATGGCCACTTTGTCCAGCAGGGCGAGGTTGTAGAGGACATGCGTGGTGATGACCACGGTGGTGCCGTTGTGGGCCATGCTGCGGAAGTGGCGCATCAGCCGGTCCTCGGTGCTGGGGTCGAGGCCGGAGGTCGGTTCGTCGAGGAAGAGAAGACTGGGGCGGACCAGCAGTTCGGCCCCGATGGAAACCCGTTTGCGTTGGCCGCCGCTCAATTGGTGGATCGGTGTCTGGCGGACCTGGCTCAACCCTAGGGTCTCGATGGTGCCGCCGACGATATCGGCCCGCTGTGCCGGCGAAAGATCGGGCGATAACCGGAGCCTGGCGATGTAGTCGAGGCTGGCCTCGACGCTCAGTTCGGGATGGAGGATGTCGTCCTGCGGCACATAGCCGATGGCGTTGCGGAACATGGCCGAGGTGCTGTCCAAGGGCGTTTCATCGAGCAGGATTTGCCCCCGGTCCGGTCGGGTGAAGCCGTTAAGGGTGGTGAGCAGGGTGGTCTTGCCCGCGCCCGAGGGCCCAAGGATGCCGACGAACTCCCCCGGCGCGATGGTCAGGGTGATGTCGTCGAGCAGCAGCCGGGTTCACCCTCGGTCTGGCGTCGCGGTCATGACCGCGTCATTGTCGTACGCCCGGCTGAGCGCCGCGCGGGCACCCGTCGACAACGGCCGGGTCGCGCCCGTCGGGAACCTTCCCACCGCGGGCGTGGTTGACCGGTGAAGAGCCCCGTACGGGGCGCCGTACGACGCACTCGACGCGCCCGGCGGCTGACCGCAGGTTGTGGTCCCCACGGGGACCGAGGAGGCTGGAGAAATGGCAGCAGGATTCGGTCGACCCGAGGACCCGCGAGACCCCGACGAGGGCGCGGAGCACGCATCCGACACACCCGGGGGGG
>JBBQCO010000003.1:0-73527 GCA_038318785.1 Desulfobulbales bacterium
GCCAGTGATAACGGGGCCCTGCTGGTGCATTCCATCCATGGTTTGGGCCTGCCCCTGGTGGGTGGCGAGACCGTGCCGGATATCTTTGTGTTTCCGCTGGAGAGCGAGGTGCCTGCCTCGATGGTTGCGGGTTCGCAACAACGGCAATTGGTCTTGCGCGGGGGACGTATTTTTGAGGAATCGCTCAATGAGGGGCAAAGGCAAGAGCTCTCGCTCAGTCGGGAGCAGGCCACGCACCTTGCCGCTGTCGCCCGAGAGGTCGAGGGTTTTTTCAAATTACCGCAGGATATCGAGTGGGCCCTGGATGCCGAGCACAACCTCTCTATCCTGCAGTCGCGGCCGTTGCGGCTGGAAAGCGATCTCCCGCCCCAAGAGGACGCGGTTGCCCTTCCCGACGATCTCCAGCCGTTGCTCACCGGGGCCAGACGGGCCGCCGGCGGAGTTGCCCACGGGATAATTCATCATCTCGACCAGGAAGATATAGCACCTCTTTTCGATGGGGTGGTCCTGGTCACCCGCCACATTGCCCCTTCCCTGGTCCGCTACATTGCCAAACTGAAGGCCGTGATCTGTGAGCAGGGATCAGTTACCGGCCATTTTGCCACGGTCTGCCGGGAATTCGGCGTGGTCCTGCTGGTGGAGGCGTCCGGCGCCCTCGCCCTTCTGCCTCAGGGCCTGGAGGTGACTGTGGATGGCTATGCGGGGAAGGTCTACGCCGGCAAAGTCCCCAGTCTGCTGGTTTGCCAGCAGGAAGGGCGGAAGACCGATGACTCAACCTATAGCCGCAAACTCCGGGCCTTGCTGGATCATATCACTCCGCTGCATCTTCTTGATCCCGGCGATCCCGATTTTCGGCCCCAATCCTGCCGTTCGCTGCACGACATCATCCGCTATGCCCACGAAAAGGCGGTGCAGACCATGTTCGGTCTGGGGGATATTGCCGGCGGTGCCTCTTCCCGCTGCCGCAAATTGGCCACCAATCTGCCGCTCGACATCTACCTGCTCGATGTTGGTGGGGCCTTTACCGACAGCGGCCAGGGGGCAGTGGCTCCCGAAACCCTCCGGTCCGCCCCCTTTCTCGCCCTCTGGCAGGGACTGAGTCATCCGGAGATTGACTGGCAAAGCCACCTCCATTTTGACTGGAAGGGGTTTGGTGACATGGCCCTGTCCGGCGGCATCGCCTCAGGCGGCTCCAAGGATTTCGCCTCCTATGCGGTGGTTGGCGCGGACTATCTCAACCTCAATATGCGTTTTGGTTTTCATTTTACACTGATCGACTGCCTGTGCGGAGGTGAGAGTCGAGCCAACTACTGCCAATTGCGCTTTGCCGGCGGTGGCGGCGATTACCTGGGCCGGTCGGTGCGGATTGACCTGCTGCAGCGGATCCTCGGCCGGTTGGGATTTGAGGTCAGTGTCCGGGGCGATCTGCTCGTTGCCCGACTGATCGGCTATCCCGCCGAAGAACTCTGCGCTCTGCTGGTCGAGGTCGGCCGCTTGCTTGGCATGACCAAATTGTTGGATATGGTGGTGCGTGAAGAGGAAATCGAACAGCGAGTCGAACAGTTTTTTCATGGGGCCGGTCGCTTCGACGGTCCCTCCACCTCTTGCCATGAAGAGCCATGTACCAACTGAACTGGATCACCGATCATCTGGCCACCGGCCACGCCCCCATGTCCTATGAGGATCTGGACTCCATTCGTGAACAGGGCATTCGCGCCATCGTCAACCTCTGCGGTGAGTTCTGCGATCTCCATCAGGTCGAGGAGGGGAGCGGTTTTGAAGTGTATTATCTGCCGGTGGTCGACGAATGCGCTCCGGACCTGGGAGCTATGGAAAAGGCCTTGGACTGGATGGATGAGAGCATTTACCTCGATAAAAAAGTGCTGGTGCACTGCCGTCTTGGTCATGGCCGCACCGGCACCTTTATCGCTGCTTACCTGCTACGCCGGGGCTTTGATTTCAAGCTGGCCGAAAAGACCATGAAGGGCAGGAATGCCAAGCCCGCCACCTATGAACAGCGCAGTTTTTTAAAAAAGTACGGCAAACAGGTGGGGCCGCTGCAAACCGCGCCGCCCAAGATCGACAACCGTCCGACCCATGATGTTTCACCCCTGCTCCAAGCGTATGAGCACCTGATCGCGCGTTTCGATGCGCAAATCGGCCTCCCCGAGCGGACAGAGTGCTGCGGCCGCGATCAAAGCGAATGCTGCCGGCAACCGTTTGACCTCTTGTTGATTGAAAGCATGCATTTCAGCCAAGCGATCAACCGGAGCCTCAAGCAGGAGCAACGGCAGGCAGTGATCGAACGGGCTCTTGACCTGGCGCGCCGTCTGCAGGAATTGCATCATCGGCAACCAGGTCTGGGCACCGCTGCGGTGGCTGCCCGCTTTCCCGAAGAACCCCTCCAATGCCCGCTCCTGGAAGAAGGCCAATGTCTGATCTTTGCCGAGCGGCCGCCGCGTTGCCGTTACTGGGGCGGACTCTCCAGCGAGGTTCAGACCCAAGAAATCGACCAGGCTGTAGCCGACCTTTCCCGGCAAACCTATCAAACCCTCACCGGCAGGACAGCACCGCCTGGCGATTTGCGTTTTTCCTCGGCGGACACCATCTCCGGCAAGTTCGTTCAGCTCTATTTTCAAGCTATGACCGTTGAAAACGGGTAGAGCAAGAGCATGAGCGAGACAACCCAACCCAAGATCCTGGTCGTTGACGATGAGCGCGACATGCTCAATTTTCTGGCCAAGATGCTGGCTAAGAAAGGCGGTTATGTCGTTCAGACCGCCGTTTCGGCCGAGGAGGCACTGGCAAGGGTCCAGGCCGATTCACCCGATGCCGTGCTCACCGACATCAAGATGCCGGGTATGGATGGGCTTGAATTCTTACAGCGGATGAGCATGGTTGATCCGGCAATCACCACCATCCTTATGACCGGCTACGGCACCATCGAGATGGCGGTGCAGGCTCTGAAAGACGGAGCCTATGATTTCATCGAGAAGCCCTTTGACAATGACCGGATTCTCCGCACTCTTGGCCGGGCAATCGAACGGACCCGGATCTTGCGGGAGAACGTCCATCTCCAGCACAAACTCTCCGATCAGGAGAGCCTCTACGGTTTTATCGGCCGTTCGCGCCGATTGGTGCAAACGGTGGAACGGCTGCGCCGGATCGCCCAAAGCAATGTCACCGTCTTGATACGCGGTGAATCGGGCACCGGCAAGGAACTGGCGGCCAAGGCCCTGCATGCCATGTCTCCCCGGGCCAGCCGCCCGATGATCACGGTCAACTGCCCGGCCCTGCCCGAGCATATCCTGGAAAGCGAGTTATTCGGCTATCGCAAGGGGGCTTTCACCGGGGCGGACCGGGATAAGACCGGGTTGTTTGTCGAAGCCGAGGGATCGACCATCCTCCTTGATGAGATCGCCGACATCCCGGTGAGCGTGCAGACCAAGTTGCTACGGGTCTTGCAAGAAAAAGAGGTGCAGCCCCTGGGGCAAAACAAGACCTTCAGCGTTGATGTGCGGGTGATCGCCTCCACCAATCAGGATCTGGAGGCCAAGATCCGGCGGGGTGAATTCCGTGAGGATCTCTTCTACCGGCTCAATGTCATGTCCGTCACCATGCCGAATCTGGCGACTATGGCTGGAGATATTCCCCTGTTGGCCGAGCATTTTCTGGAACGCTACTGTCGGGAGCACGGACGTGAGAATCTGGAATTCAGTGCCGAGGCCCTGCACGCCCTGATGCAGCATCCATGGCAGGGCAATGTTCGCGAATTGCAGAATGCGGTCAACCGGGCGGTTCTTCTCTGCGAGCATTCTGTCATTGAGGCTGACGACCTCTGGGATGGCCCGGAACCGGTGGAATTGCCGGACGATGAAATGGATTCGGCCGCAATCGACGCGGCGGCATTGGGCCAACTCCCCTACCGGGAGGCCAAAGAAAAACTGTTGCACCGGTTCAACGCTGCCTATCTCGCTCAAGCCCTGCAAGCAGCAGGCGGCAATGTCACTGTGGCAGCCCGCACCTGCGATATGGAGCGGCAGGCTTTTCAACGTCTGTTGCGGCGTTACAACATCGAATCGAGGAGTTTTCGCTGATGCAGCCTCCGCCGGCAGACTACATCCTGGCCCGCAACAAGTTGTATTGCAACTACTGTCCTGGATACTGCTGTTACCGGCTTCCCGGGGCCACGCTCTATCTCGACGCCGAAGACATCAATCGCCTTGCCCGTCATTTGAGCATCAGCGACGGCGAGGTTCGCCGCCGCTTCCTGGAAAACAAAAACACCTTCAAAACCAGGGAAGACGGCTCCTGTGTCCTGTTGGCCAACGGCCGTATGTGTAAACGCTGCACCATCCATGAGGCCCGGCCCAGACAATGCCGTGACTTTCCCTATGAAAAGCCCTGCCCCTACCTGGAAAATCCCGGCCTGCTTGAGATCATCCAATCCCAGGTAGAGCAGAGTCTCTTCGGCAAGAAGAGCGACCTTTAGTTCCGGATTATTTCCCCTTCAGAGCACCTTGACGGCCCGCCCGGCGCAACCTTTTTGTTTCACCTGCAACATTTTTATTGCACTTGGAGTGGGCTTCGAGCAGAAACTCAGCGCTGCCTGCGGTTCGATATCCAGCCAATTGATCCTATTTTTAGGCTGATACCCGTCTTTATTCTGCGCTCATTTTCTGGCATTCGATATGCTATGAGTAAGCCAAGGATACTTGTGTAGTGAACTACATCTCTTTGGACGGGTTGATGATCAAGGGTAAAATACTCAGCAATGCAGGGCTTGTTATGCTGGTTCTCGGTATGCTGCTGCCTAGCGAGGCCTTGGCTCTCCAGGTGCATGGCGAACCTGAGGGTTTGTATGTGCATCAGATGGCACATCTTCACTACATCGTCGCCCTTGGCTATTTTTACTGGGACATCCGGCGCTCTTCCTTTACCGGTCGCGGGTGGCGGTATCTGCAGATGTTCTGCCTCCTGATGGCCTGTTGGAACACCCTGGCCTTTATCGGTCATCTGGCGGGGGTCTATCTGGATCCGCAGTCACTGCTTCAGACCGACTGCTACCTGCAAACCCAATTGCTCCGTCCCTTTACCCTTAACAAGTACCTGTATTTCATCACCAAGCTGGATCATCTCATCTATGTTCCAGCCCTTTTTTGTCTGTTCCTCGGACTGCGCTCTTTCTACCATTGCGCAGCAAAAACAACCTTTGGGGAAAGCAGATGAATGGCTTGCCCATGTTGCCGACCATTATCGTCGACATCACCGGCTCGGCCGCCAATATTCTTTTTTCCTTTCTTTCTCTCTGGTATGCCTTCCGCCTGACCCGACTTAAGCCCGATAATTTTCTGTGGGGGTATCTCTTTTACGTCACCCTGGCCATCACCGCCTTCGCTCTCTCCAGGGCTGTCGGCCATATTGCCAAGGAATTTCTTTATATCGCCGGCAGGGCTGATCTCTGGCAGTTCCTGGCCCCTTATTCCGGCGGGTTTAATACCCTGTGCATGATTTCGGTGTCGGCGGTCATGATTTTCTATCACAAGGGCGTGCAGGCCTATGAGGCCATTGAGCAGGAAGCGGCCAAGCTGAAACAGTCAAAGGTTCGCTTGACCCAAGCCGCCACCGAACTCAAGGAGTTGAATCTCAGCCTCGAGGACAAGGTCGAGGAACGGACCGCAGAACTGTCCAAGTCGGAAAAGAAATTCCGCCACCTGTTCACCGCTTCCAAGGATATGGTGTTTTTTTCGGACAACAAGTACGCCATCCTCGATATGAACGCCTCCGGTTCGGAAATGCTTGGCTATTCGCGGCACGAAACCTCGCTGCTTGCCCTGCGCGATATTTTTCGTCACGAGGGCGATGTGACCATGTACGCTAAAATGCTGGAACTTGATGGCTATATTCTAGACCTTGAGGCTGAGTTTAAAAAAAAGGACGGCTCGACCCTCTATGTGCTGATTTCAGCCACCGCTCTTTACGACGAGCAAGGGCAGGTGGTTGGTTCCGAAGGCATTGCCAAGGACCTGACCCGGTTGAAAACCATGATGGAGCAGTTGGTATCCAGTGAAAAGATGGCCTCGGTCGGCCAGATGGCGGCCGGCATCGCCCATGAGATCAACACACCGCTCGGCATCATCCTCGGTTATTCCCAGTTGATGATGGACGATTTCGACAAGGATTCGGAAACCTATCAGAATCTTGAGGTGATTGAACGCCAGACTCAGGCCAGTCGCAAGATTGTCGCCGACCTGCTCAAATATTCCCGTCAGTCGGGTAGCGCCCGGGAATCGGTCGATCTCAACGAAATCATCCGTGATGCCGTGTCTATCACCGAGCATAACCTTAACCTTAATCATATCAAGGTTGTCCTTGAATTGGTAACCAACCTCCCGCCGATCATTGGTGACCCAGAAAAATTACGACAGGTGGTGGTCAATCTGATCAATAACGCCCATCACGCTATGGAAAAGAAGGGGGAGGGCGGACAATTGCTGCTCCGCACCCGCTGGGATATGGAATTAGCCAAGGTCATTGCCGAGGTGCAGGACAACGGCCATGGCATCCCCGAACATATTAAAGCCCGGATTTTTGATCCCTTTTTTACCACCAAGCCGGTGGGTAAGGGGACTGGCCTGGGCCTCTCGGTTTCCTACGGTATTATTCAGGAACACGGCGGAACCATCGCAATAGAAAGCCCCGTATCCGGTCCAGGTAACACCCGAACCCAGGGAACTCTGTTCCGGTTGGTGCTGCCGATGGCAATGGAACCGGCAGCTCTAAAAAAAGAATCGATTGAATCAATTGGTTAAAGGAGGAAGAAATGGCTGAAATACTGACCCTGGACGATGTCCTTGACGCCACTGTGCTGGTCGGCAAGATTTTGAAGAAAAAGGGGCATGTGGTCCACACCTTCACCGAAGAAGATGAAGCCATTGCCTTTGCCCGCCAGCATCCCGTTGATCTGGCAATCCTCGATATCAAGCTGAAAAAGATGAGCGGCATCGAGGTTCTGGCCATATTGAAGGAGGATAATCCAGCCCTGCGGGCCATCATGCTCACCGGCTACCCGACCGTGGAAACCGCGCGTGAGGCCATTAGCCTGGGGGCGGATGAGTACTGCGTCAAGCCGATCGACCGGATTGAACTGGAACAAAAGGTGGAAAAGGTTCTGGCGGCAAAACCTGGAGCCTGATCGGGTTTTTCTGGTAGGGCAATTATGGACACACACGTTGCAGAAGATGGGATGACAGTGAACGGCGCGCAATCCCGTGAGCAGCAGTTTCTCGGGGTATTCCAGAAGATTACCCGGCTGACCTCCATGGTCTTTGACCATCAGGAGGTGATGGACACCATTGTTCGCGGCCTGCCGGAATTGCTGACTATCGATGCCTGCACCATCAGGCTGCTCGACAGCTCCGTCGGCTCCTTTGTCCTCGGCGCCGCCCACGGAGTATCGCTGGAGTATCTTTCGCGTGAAGTGATCGACACCGAAGAGACCCTTTCCATGATCCGGTCCGGTTATCCGGTTTACAATGCCCATGTCGACGAAGATCCCTTCCTGCCGTTTCGCGAGGCCGCCAGTCGCGAGGGAATCAAGAGCGTGCTCACCTTGCCGATCCTTTTCCAGGGGGAATTGATCGGGTTAATGCGCCTCTTGACCCGGAGCGCCCGCAGCTTTTCGTCCGGGGAAATCTCTTTTGCCATGGCTTTGGCCGAGCAGGTGGGGATCGCCATTTCCCATGGTCGGATGTTCAAGGAGATGGAGGCCCAGTTGACCTTCCTCCGCGAGATCCAGTCTATCTCCACCCTAGTCAATTCAACCCTGGATCTGAACGGTATCCTCGCCTCTCTTGCTGAACGGGCGGCGGTGACCATGGGCGCCAAAGGGTGCACCCTACGTTTGGTCGATCCCGAATCGGGCCATCTGGAACTGAACGCGTCTTATGGTGTTTCCAGCGAATACCTGCAGCGCGGCGAGGTGGAAAACGAGCGCAACATCAAGTTGGTGCTGAGCGGGCAACCGGTGGCCATCTATGACGTCTGCCACGACCAGCGCATCGAATATCATCAGCAGATGGCGGTCGAGGGCATTGTCTCGCTGCTGGCTGTACCGGTGAAGGTCAACGGCGAGGTGATCGGTGTCATGCGCATCATCACCGATACCCCCCGGGTGTTCACCGACACCGAGGTTCGGTTTGCGGTCACCTTGGCCGAGGTCGGCGGCACCGCCATTCGCAATGCGCGTAATTACCAGCGGATTAATCTTCTGGTTGAGCAGGCCAGGGGGCACGAAAAATTCCTCGCCGACATCATTAACAGTCTGCAGCATCAGTTGCTGGTGCTTGATCACGACCGCCGGGTGGTGCTCGCCAACCAGGTTTATCTCGATACCGCCGGCAAGAAAGAGGACGAGGTGCTGGGCACCCACTACGGCGAGTTGTGCCGCGCTGCTGACGGTGTCTGTCCGGTCGATCAGATCTTCCAGGGTGAGGAGATGCGACCTTTTGTCCAGGAATTCCGGTCCGATGATCAGACGCACTGGTTCGAGCGCACCGCTTCGCCAATCCGCGATGCCGGCGGCAAGATTGCATATGTTATTGAGGTCATCCGCGACATCACCAGCGAACATCTGCTGACAGAGGAGAAAAATCAAAGGGGCAAACTGCAGGCAATCGTCGAACTGGCCGGAACCGTGGCCCATGAGATCAACAGTCCGCTTTTCGCGGCCCTTGGAACGGCGCAGCTGCTTGTCGAAGACACTCTGCCGCCCGAGGCGGGCGAGGAGTTGGCGGTGATTATCCGCAACTTGCAACAGATCGGCGAGTTGACCCGGAAGATGGCGACTATGACCGGGTTCACCAGTCGGGACTATGTGGGCGAGAGTAAAATACTATCATTGACGCAAAACCAAGAGTGAGTGCCGTAGACCGGCGCAAAGGAGGTGCGAACAGACAAATGGGGGATGCATCCTGCTCCTGGCAGGAGAAGACAACAACGTGGATACCGTACCGCTTGTTGCCGGAAACGGCGTCGGGTGGACCGAATTAAATACAATCAGAGGAGATTGGGTATGAAAAAGAGGGTAGGGATCGTACCATCGCTTTTTGCGGCAATGGTGATGTTTTTTGGTGTCAATACACCCATTGGGGCGGAAATCGTTACTCCTGCTGGAGAGCAGGGTGCGGTTGCCGCACCAACGATTACCATTGATAAAACCGAACTCAACAACGGCGGCACCATCAAGGTCAGCGGTCAGGCTCCGGCCGGTAAACCGGTGTATCTTGAGGTCTGGGCGGATGAACGTGATGTGCGCGCCAACCGTTTCGACGCCGATCCCGACAAGGACACCGGCAAGCGGCCGTATATTTTCTACTTAACCGGTGAAATGCCGGCCTACTACAAGATTTTCGTTCCCAAGACCCTCAAGCCGGTCATAGAGGAGGAAAAGAAACTGGGGAACAAGTGGAGCTATTCCAAACTGCTCAAAGATCTGGGCGCGGATGTTGCCTACTCTGCTCCGGCCAAGGTCAATATCGAGCGTTATCAATCCACGCTGATGGCCAGTGTCATCGGCAGCCGAGGTGATCTCCTCCCGGCCATGGACGAGAAGCAGACCCGGAGCCGCTCCATGCAGCTGATCAAGGCCCGCTTCCGGAGCATCGGCAATGTGTTTGCCCCTGAGGTCGACGTTAAGCCCGATGGTTCCTATACTGCTGAGCTCAAGATTCGTGATGGCATTGCGCCCGGCAAGTACAAGATCGTCGCAGTGGTCGACAAAACGGCCAAAAGCGAGACCATGACCTTTGAGAACAAAATCGCCTTTCCCACCATGTATCTCCCCAACGCGGGAACGAGCATGAATCTGATTTATCCGTTCCTCTTGACCCTGGTGGTCGCCGTCTTTGGCGTGTTGATGGGGGCGGGCGGCGGTTTCATCATGAATCCGCTCCTGCTCGCCCTGTTCCCGGCCCTGCCGCACACCGTGGTTGCCGGTACGGTCACCCCGACCGTTCTCTTCTCCCAGGGGAGCGGCATCTTCAATTACTCCAAAATCAATTTCATCAGTTGGAAGCTCGGCTGCGGTATCGGCTGCGCAATGCTCCTGGGCGGTTTCATCGGTCCCAAACTGACCGAGATGATCACCCTGGACCAATTCAAGTTCGCCTTCGGCTGGATTCTTCTTATCCTCGCCGCCCTGATGCTCTGGCAGACAACGCCCGGCTATCTGGCCAAGAACAAGAAGGAGCAATCCATTCTCAAAGAGTTCAAGAAACGCGCCGAAGAATCGGCCAAAGGCAAAAAATAAGAGATAATTCGAGGAGGAATCGATTATGAAAGTAGAATTTTGGGGTCAGGAATTTAAGGTCAACATGGTGGTCGGTTGTATCGGTGGTTTTCTTATCGCCATCATGTCGTCGATGTTCGGCTTCGGTGGCGGACCCTTCATGGTGCCGCTGATGACCGTGGCTCTGCGCCTGCCCATGTACCTAGTGGTCGGCAGCTCTCTGTTGGCCATCTTTTTCAACACCTCGGTCAGTTCGATGCGCCATTACCAGTTCGGCAACTTTGACCTGATCTTTTTTCTGGCCATGTTCCCGGCCGCTATTCTCGGCGGTTATATTGCGCCGCAGATCGCCAAACGTGTCAGCCCGCTGGTGGTTAAGCGAATTGCCTGTGTCGGTCTGACCGTGCTGGCATTGAACCTGCTGGGAGTGTATTGATGCTCTGAGGTCTTTTGGCCGCATTATTGGTTGATTGATCCGTTTTTAACGTACTCAGTAGATAGAAAACGCTGGGACGGAATTCCGTTCTGGCGTTTTTTTTGCCACGGGGAAAAGGCTCCAGCAGATCACCGGCTTGCGTCGGTCCGGTGCCGATCGATTGCAGTCAACGGATGAGACCGTTATTTTGCAGGGTGATCAACTGTTGATTATTTCGGAGCGGAATGATCTAGCGGTAGCGGAAGAGGTGCAGGCTTTCCCCAAAAAGATTGTGATTATTGATGATAATCCAGTGATTGTTCCGGTCTATACCCGGTTGTTTCAGAAGGCCGGGTTTCATCCACTCACTGCCGACAGCGGTGATGTGGCCTGGCTTTGATTCTCAGGGAAAAACCGGCCGCCGCAGAGGTGGATTTCATGTTGCCCGGATTGTCCGGGCTGGAGATGTGCCGACACGTTCGCCAAGCCGTTCCCCATGAATCGATGAAGCTTGTTGTCTTTACTGCAGACGACACGCCTCTAGTGCGCGAACAGTTTGGCTGCAGGGGCGGATGAGGTGATTGTCAAGAGTTCCGAGGCGTCACACATTATGTAGGCGTTGTCAGTCGACTTCTTCATCCTTGATTTTTTATATCCTGCAAGAGGGACAATCAGATTTTCTCAAGGGGCACGCAAGGTGTGCAATCCAGATGAACAAGCATCTGATCGGCTTACAAAAAGCGAATTACTGCTTGCCTTAATTTTTGGGGAATGCGATACTAAGCTCAAATTTACTGAAAAATTACTTTTCCCTTGAGGGCCGGAGATGACGACTGCAGGGTCATCAGCATTTAATCCTGAAAAACGCCGGCATACTAGGGTGATATTTACCCGGAGCGTGAAGGTTTTCATTCAAGATAAACCGCAAGGCCAGTTTCCGGCAAGAAACTTGAGTCTGGGTGGCCTCTTTATTGAGGGTGAGGTCAATTTACCTATTGGCGAAGATTGTCGTTTGGAATTGCATGAAACTGGGCGCCGATCCAGCCTTATTTTGAATTTTTGCGGGACAGTTCTCAGAAGGGAAAAGGGCGGTATCGGAGTAAAGTTCACCAACATGGAAGAAGACAGCTTTATGTTTCTCCAGACCATGGTGCTGTACTCTTCAGATGATCCTATAGGGGTAGCTGAAAATTTTCTTGAGGATTTTGTCCAGAAGCCTGCATCAACCTGCTAATTTCATATATAAAAGACAAATAGGAAGTTCTTGCCCTGATCTCTGTGGTATGAACTTCTTTTTCTTGTTAGAAAACCGGTTCCGATATCCCCCACGCGAACCGGAGAGACAACTGTAGAGTACATGAATCAAGCTGAAAAAGAACCAACATCGTTCCTCCGCATCGTTGGCGGGATAGGTGACCGGGCGCTCTATATCCTGACCGATCTCGGTCGAATGGGGACCTTTTTATTTTTTGCCTTGCTCGGCATGTTTAAACGCCCTTTTCGTTTTAAAGAGTTAATCAAGCAGCTGGGGTTCATCGGTGCGGGTTCAATCACCGTTATTTTTTTTACGGCCCTGTCCTCGGGCATGGTGCTTGGTCTGCAAGGGTACTATTCCCTCCATAAATTCGGCGCTGAGGGCATGCTGGGATCGGCTGTTTCCCTGACTCTGATCATGGAGCTCGGTCCGGTGCTGACTGCCCTGATGGTAGCGGGCCGTGCTGGTTCGGCAATGTGTGCCGAAATTGGCATAATGCGGATTTCTGAACAAGTCGACGCGCTGGAATGTATGGCCATCGATCCCTTCCGTTACCTCATCTCCCCCAAATTTTTGGCGGCCTTGATCTCAATTCCTCTGCTGACCGCTGTTTTTGATGTGGTGGGCATCATGGGCGGGTATCTGGCTGGAGTCAAGTTGATGGGGGTCAACGGGGGCTCTTTTTTTGCGGGCATGCAGCAGAGTGTCACCAACCACGATATCCGTTTAGGCGTGATCAAATCTTTTGTTTTTGCCTTGCTCCTTGTTTGGATTTGCACAGGCCGCGGGTATTTTGTCCAGAAGATTCGTGGCGCAGGTTTTGGGGCTGAAAGCGTCAGCAAGGTGACGACCCAGGCGGTGGTCTTTTCTTCAATTTCAGTCTTGATTTTCGATTACCTGCTGACTGCGGTGTTTTTATGAGTGCCGAGAACATTGTGGCCCCCGAGTCTGCCATCCGTTTTGTCGATGTCTGTAAATCCTTTGGTGAGCGGGCGAGGCGGCACCTCGTGCTTGATCGGGTTAGTTTTTCAGTGCCCATGGGGAAAACGACGGTCATTGCCGGTGGAAGTGGACAGGGAAAAAGCGTTATCCTCAAGTTGATCCTTGGTTTGCTGCGGCCGGAGTCAGGACAGGTACTGGTTGGTGAAAAGAACGTGTCCACAATGGGCTATAAGGCTCTGCAAGAATTAAGGATGCTTTTTGGCGTTCTTTTTCAGGGTTCTGCTCTGTTTGATTCGTTGACCGTCTTTGAAAATATTGCTCTCCCCCTACGGGAAAGGACAAAATTGACCGAGGGGGAGATTCGAAACCGGGTCGCGGCGACGCTGGAGCAACTTGAGCTGACCGGGCATGAGGATAAGTTTCCGGCGCAGCTCAGCGGTGGTATGAAAAAACGAGTCGGTCTGGCAAGGGCGCTGCAGTTAGAACCGAAGATCGTCTTGTTTGATGAACCTACGACCGGACTCGATCCGGTGATGACCAAGGAGATTTACGAGCTCTTTGCCCAGACACAGCAAAGACTCGGGTATACGGCGGTGATTGTCAGTCATGATATTCCGCAGATTTTTGCCCTTGCCGATCAAATCATTTTGTTGAATAAAGGAGAGTTAGATGTGTTCACCGAGGCATCCCAGATCCCTTTTTCAACCAAGCTCAATATTCGCGAATTTGCCCGGCTAGTCATGGGACAGCACACCGTTTAAGGGACAAGGAGAATTGCTATGGGAAATTCCCGGGTGGAAATATTTGTCGGTTTTTTCCTGATTGTCGGTTTTTTGGCACTCAGCTGGCTGGCGCTGCAGCTCGGAGAGGTTCCATGGTTGACCGGCTCGAAAACCTACGCCATCAATGCGGCGTTCAATAACATTTCCGGGGTCAAGGCTGGGGCTGATGTCCAGATAGCTGGAGTCACTGTCGGCAAGGTCCGGCAGCTTGATTTGAGTGAGGATAATCAAGCCATGGTTGGTATGCAGATCAATCGTGAGGTGGCTGTTCCGGTTGATTCAATAGCCTCGGTTAAATCCCAGGGGATTATTGGCGACAAGTACATCCAGATAACCCTTGGGGGGGATGAATCTCTCTATAAGCCTGGAGAAACCATCGTCGATACCGAATCGGCCGTTGACCTGGAATCCCTTATCTCCAAATTTGCCTTTGGCCAGGTAAATAAATGAAATTGGTGGAATGTATGCGTTGGAAAAATTTTCGTCTGATACCGCACAGACTTTTAGTCGGTTGGGCGGTCATGTTTCTTTGTTGGGCTTCCTTTGCCCAAGCGGCTGATTTTCTCAGTGATGAGAGTTATGAGGACCAGGCGGAGAGTCTTCGGGTAGCCGATCCCATCGAGCCGTTTAATCGGGCGGTTTTCACCTTGAACGACAAGGTCTACATCTGGGTGCTTGAGCCGGTGGCCACTGGGTACAGCAAGGTGTTACCCGCCGATATCCGGAGCTGTATCGGCAACTTTTTTTACAATCTTGGCGAACCGGTCCGTTCAGTGAACTGCCTCTTGCAGGGGAGGGTGCGTGACAGCGGTTTGGTCCTTGGCCGTTTTGTCATCAACAGTATCGGCGGCGTCTTCGGTTTGGCGGACCCAGCCTCAAACGAATTCAAAATAGCGCCTATCTATGCCAACCTTGGAGAAACATTGGCGGTTTGGGGTTTAGGAGACGGTTTTTACCTGGTTGTTCCACTTATAGGATCTTCGACTCTACGTGATTTTACCGGAACCGTGGTTGACGGAATGGCCACGGCGACCTATTCTCCGTGGAATGATGACGTCCTGACCTCAGCGACAGTTCAAGGGACCAATACGGTTAACCGGACCTCTCTCCGTCTCGGTGACTATGAAGAGCTTAAATCGTTGAGTTTTGATCCCTATGTAGCCTTTCGCAACGGCTATTTTCAGATGCGAAGCAAACAGCGCAATCATTCCCAAAACCAATAATAGCGAAAAATCCGGAGCTTTCCGGACGCATGGTGTTTTATGCAACCTAAGAATTTGACGTTATCTTTCATTGTTTCTGTTCTTTTCGTTTTAATAACATTGTTTTTCACGCAGCCGGCGATTTCTGCAGCACCCGATCCCACCGAACAGTTTCGTCCCTTTCTTAAAAAGATGACCGAGACTCTTGCAGATCCAGGACTGAAGGCTATTCCTAAAAACGAACAAAGCCAGCGTATTATTGGTATCGTCCGTGAACATTTTGATTTTCGCGAGATGAGCAAACGGGTTATCGGTCAGCAGTGGCGAAATCTCTCCGAGAAGGAGCAAGGAGAATTTGAACAGCTGTTTACCCAATTGTTGCAATATGCTTACGTCGAAAAAATCGACGAATATTCGGGGCAACAAGTGCAATTCACCCAGCAACGGATCAAGGGAGAACGAGCGGAAGTCCAGACTTTGCTGGTGGATAAGAACAAGTCAATTCCGGTTTTCTATATTATGCTGCTCCGAGGCGATCAGTGGATGGCTTATGATGTGGTCGTGGAAGGAGTGAGTCTTGTTCGTAATTATATGGAACAGTTCAGTGAAATCTTGCGGAAGGATGGGTATTCCGGTCTGGTCAAACAGATTGAGCAAAAAATTGCTGAATTGGAAAAAGGCATAAAAAAGACCTGAGTTGTTGCCTGCGTTCTAGTTTCTTCACCCGGAGCACTCTTTACCAAGAGCCATTTTTTTGCGCCTGTTGCGTTGTTGGCATTCAGGTTGCGAGGATTGGTTATCCCTAATTGCCCCTTGTTTTTCTTTTTACTTGGCGAAGATAGTTTTTTTTTGTATAATTTCCCGTTTTACACGGAAGTGTAGGCTGGGTTTTTTAAGGTGCGCCCGTAATGCTTATTCGGTTCAATGAAGTCTCTGCTCTTGGCAGTCGGTACGAGATTCGGGAGGTTGACGGGCTCAACGCTTCACGAGATTTTGTGGTGAAAGGTCCTGTGGATGCGCGTTGCGCGCTCAATCGAAAGGGCGACCACAAGGTGGAAGTGCAAGGCCATTTACAGGCCACCTTGACTCTGACTTGTGATCGTTGTCTTTCTGTGTATGACTGGGAGGTCGATACCGAATTGCAGATCCTGTTCGAGGTCGAAACCGAGGCTTCCCGGCATTTAAAAGATTTGGAGTACAACATACCGGATCTGGATACGGTCTCCCTTGAGGAGCCGATCATCGATCTTGACGATGTTTTACGGCAGCAGTTATACTTAGCGCTTCCCATGAAATCCCTCTGCACAGAACACTGCCGAGGAATCTGTTCCCGGTGCGGAGCAAATCTAAATCATGCAGAATGCGGATGTGCCGACGAAAACAAGGAGTCGCCTTTCGCGGTCCTTGCCCAATTGAAAAAATAAGCAATATTATCCGATGAGCGTTTGGTTTTACGAGTTGAAACCGGGTGGCAATACGGATTAATGGAGGAGCACAATGGCTTTACCGAAACGTAGACATTCCTATTCACGGACAAGACTCCGTCGGGCACACGATTTCTTGACCAAGCCGAACGTCGGCCAGTGTCCTGAATGTGGTGAACCGAAAATGCCCCACCAGTTGTGCAGCGGCTGCGGTATGTATAAAGGCCGGAGTGTTATCCGTCTTGAGGAAGAACTGAACTAGGCACTGTTGTGAGGATAGCCCTTGACGCCATGGGTGGCGACGGGGGGTCAGAGATGGCGATCCGAGGCGCTCTTGCCGCGGTTCGAGACCGGAGTGATCTGCGTGTCATCTTGGTGGGCCCTCGTATTCTTTTAGAACAACAAATCGCTGACAATTCGTCTGGTTACGACAATGTGTTGGAGCGAATTAGCGTTCATCACGCCTCCGAAGTCATCACCATGGACGATTCGCCGGTAGATGCTGTCCGCAAAAAGAAAGAAGCCACCATCATGGTTGGCTTTGATTTGGTGAAAAACGGTGAAGCAGATGCGGTGGTTTCAGCCGGCAACTCCGGCGCCACCATGGCTGCGGCGATCAGGAAACTCGGCAGACTGCCGGGTGTTTCCCGTCCGGGCCTCGCTAGTTTTTTCCCAACGGTGAAAAAGCCGGTGATGTTGATGGATATCGGGGCCAATGTCGATTGTCGGCCACAGCATCTCTACCAGTTTGCGGTCATGGCTTCTTCCTGTTCCCGTCTGCTGCTCAACTATGACCGTCCCCGCATCGGTTTGCTCAGTATAGGCGAAGAGACTGGTAAGGGAAACGCACTGGTTAAGGAAACCTATGATCTTCTGAAGCAGAGTCCGCTCAATTTCATCGGTAATGTTGAAGGGCGTGATGTGTATAAGGGAGATGTAGACGTCATTGTTTGCGACGGCTTTGTCGGCAACATTTCCTTGAAAATAAGCGAAGGGCTGGCCGAAGCAGCCATGCAGATGCTCAAACGGGAGATCCTGAAAACCTGGCGCGCCAAACTCGGTTATCTCCTTATGCGCGACGCCGTAGCCGGATTTAAAAAACAGGTGGATTACGCCGAATACGGCGGTGCCCCCTTGCTGGGTATCGACGGTACCGGTATCATTTGCCACGGCGCCTCTAACGCCGTTGCTATTCGTAATGCCATTGAAGTTGCAGCGAACATGGTGCGCAACCGGATCAATGAGGCAATAGTTCAGGCGCTTGGCGAAAACGCCGCCTGAAAACAGGTTTCTTCATGACAAAAGCTGTTATTCTCGGAACCGGATCCTGTCTTCCGGAGCGAATACTTACCAATGCCGATCTTGAGCAGATGGTCGAAACCTCTGACGAATGGATCACCTCAAGGACCGGAATCCGCAACCGGCGGATCGCCGGCAAGAATGAACAAAATTACCAATTGGCGACCAGGGCCGCTCGTCGAGCCCTTGCGGTCACAGGCGTTGATGCCGAAGAGCTGGATCTGATCATTGTCGCCACTATTTCGTCCCACATGATCATGCCGTCCACGGCATGTTTTGTGCAAGCCGAGCTCGGTGCGGTGAATGCCTTTGCCTATGATATCAATGCTGCTTGTGCTGGATTCACTTACGGACTGGATCTAGCCAGTAACTATATCCAAAACCGCCCGGACATGAAAATTCTGCTGATCGGTGCGGAAACACTCTCTGCGCGAGTCAACTGGGAAGACCGGAACACCTGCGTGCTGTTTGGCGATGGTGCGGGCGCGGTTATTCTTACGGGCTCTAATGACGGTAGAGGCGTCTTTGGCAGTAGCCTGCACGCCGATGGAAAACTGTGGAATTTGCTGTGTATGGACAGTCCGGAAAGCCTGAACCCGGAATTGCGGCGAGACGACTGGCAGGGCGCTCACATCCGGATGAATGGTGTTGATATCTTCAAACATGCTGTTCGGTTGATGGAAGACGCTGTTACCAGCCTGCTCAGGAAACATGACCTCACTATTGACGATATTGGCCTGATGATTCCTCATCAGGCCAATATTCGCATCCTCAAAAATCTGAAAGAAAGACTGGGATTGCCCGAGGATAAAATTTTTATCAATCTCAGTCAATATGGCAATACTTCTGCAGCCAGTATTCCGATAG
This sequence comes from Desulfobulbales bacterium, assembly GCA_038318785.1. Classification (GTDB taxonomy): domain Bacteria; phylum Desulfobacterota; class Desulfobulbia; order Desulfobulbales; family Desulfobulbaceae; genus Desulfobulbus. The sequence goes on from JBBQCO010000003.1 coordinate 18,475, forward strand.
CCTTAGACGAAGCGCATCGGCTGGGACGGTTGGTGCGGGGAGATATTGTGCTTTTATGTACCTTTGGCGGCGGCCTCACCTGGGGCTCTCTGCTTATGCGTTGGTAAGACACTAAGGAGTGTATTTGTGGATTATTTTTTCACTGAACAGCAACAGATGATCATCGATACCGCCCGGGAAATCACCAATGAAAAGATTATTCCGGTACGGGCGGAACTTGATGAGAAAAACCAATTCCCTCGGGAAATCCTGCATGACATCGCCAAGGCCGATCTTTTTAGTGTGTTTGTTCCCGAAGAATACGGTGGATTTGGCGGTGGCTGCTTCGAAGTTGTCTTGGCCCTGGAAGAATTGGCCCGTGGATGCGTCGGCGTGGCCACCAGTTTTGCCGCCAGCGCCTTGGGTATTTTTCCGGTAATGATAGCCGGCAGCGAGGCGCAGAAACAAAAATACCTACCCGACATCGCCAGTGGTGCGCGTTGGGCCGCCTTTGGTCTTACCGAGTCCAACGCGGGGAGCGATGCTTCGGGCATACGGACCACCGCTGTCGAAGATGGTGAAGAATGGGTGCTCAATGGCACCAAACAATGGATCACCAACGGCGGCGAATCTCAGATTTACACAATCATTGCTCTCACCGATCCCAACAAAGGGGCGCGTGGGGCCTCCATTTTTGTAGTTGAGGAGGGCGATCCCGGTTTTTCTTACGGCAAAAAAGAAGATAAAATGGGTATCCGCTCCTCTGCAACCCGGGAACTGATTCTCAAGGATTGCCGGATACCTAAAGATCGGCTGGTCGGCAGAAAAGGTACTGGTTTTATCACTGTGATGAAAACCTTGGATATGTCGCGTCCAGGTATTGCCTCCCTCGGTATCGGTCTTGCCCAAGCTGCTTTGGACGAGGCAGTTGTCTACGCTAAACAGCGAGTCCAATTCGGCAAGCCGATTATTTCTTTCCAGGCCGTGCAGCACATCCTGGCTGATATGGCCATACAACTTGAAGCCGGTCGAGCTTTGGTTTATGGCGCGGCAAAGCACATTGATGCGCACCCTAAGGACATGTCCAAGGTTTCGTCAATGTGTAAGGTTTTTGCTACCGATATGGCCATGAAGGTTACCACCGATGCAGTGCAGGTCCTAGGCGGTTACGGGTACATGAAAGAGTATCCGGTGGAGAAGATGATGCGTGACGCCAAGATTCTCCAGATTTACGAAGGCACCAACCAGATCCAGCGCAATGTCATTGGCCAGGAACTGAACAAAGAATACTCCTGAGAGATTCACGGGTCATGAAGATTATTGTCTGCGTCAAACAGGTCCCGGACGCCAAGGATGTCCGGCTTGATCCCAAAACCAATACCTTGGCGCGTGAAGGGGTGGATGCGATCATGAACCCCTATGATCGCCATGCCCTGGAAGAAGCGGTCGCCATCAAGGAAAAGCAGGGCGGCACGGTAACAGTGATTACCATGGGACCGCCGCAGGCCGAGACGGTGCTCCGCGAGGCCATTGCCTGTGGAGCCGATGATGGGGTGTTGATTTCTGATCGAGCCTTTGCCGGGGCTGATACCTGGGCTACTGCTTATACCCTGGCTAAGGCTGTGCAAACGCTCGGCGGCGCCGACCTCATTCTCTGCGGCAAGCAGGCAATCGATGGTGATACTGCCCAAGTCGGTCCTGGGTTAGCTTGCCGTTTACAGGTGCCGTACGCCACCTGCGTCCAGAAAACACGCAACGTAACCGCTACTACTATTGAAGTGGAGCGGATGATGGACGACGGTTTTGATGTTCTCCGATTGCCTCTACCTGCTTTGATTACGGTGGTCAAAGATATCAACGAGCCCCGGGTCGCGTCGTTAAAAGGTAAGATGAAGGCAAAAAAAGCAGCAATTCGACAACTCTCCGCCGCTGCTATTGGTGCTGATCCGCAGTGCATCGGATTAGCCGGATCGCCGACGCAAGTCGTGCGTGTCTTTCCCCCGGAACCTCGGGGAAACCGGAAAATATTCTCGGGAAGCGTCGAGGAGCAGGTCGAGCAGCTGGTTGCCTGTCTCAAGGCACATCTCTAGGCAAAGAAGAGCTTCACCTTTACAATCGAGTTTTTTTCTATGCTGATTATCGATAGTGAGAAATGTACGGCCTGCGGCATCTGCGAGACCAGTTGCGCCTTCGGGGCCATCAGCGTCGTGGCGGATTGTGCGGTGGTCACCGAATCCTGCACACTCTGCGGTGCTTGTGTTGACCATTGTCCGGTCGGCGCCCTTCGTATTGAAATTGCCGATAAACGTACACAGGCCGACATCGGTGAGTATGTGGGGATTATGGTGTTTGCAGAGTATCGCCACGGTAAGGTCGCGCCCGTGAGTTATGAGTTGTTGGGCATCGGCCGCAAACTTGCTGATAAGCGCGGTGTCAAACTCAGCGTGGTGTTACCCGGTGGTGCAGTGGCCGCCTATGCGGGCGACCTCATTGCTGCCGGCGCCGATACCGTTTTCCTTGCCGAACACCCGGTGCTGGAGCAGTTTCGCGAGGACGTGTATGCCAGGGTCTTGGAGCAGGTGATCCGGGAGCAGAAGCCCGAGGTGGTTCTTGCCGGGGCAACCGCCATCGGCCGGTCGGTCATTCCTTTTGTAGCCACCGCCATCGACGCTGGTTTGACCGCTGATTGCACTCACCTGGAAATCAGGGAAGAGGACGGCATGTTGCTGCAGACGCGACCCGCCTTTGGCGGCAATATCATGGCGACCATCGAATGCCCGCACACCCGGCCACAGATGGCCACTGTCCGACCAAAGGTTATGGCACCTGCTGAACCCGATCCTTCCCGCAAAGGTGAAGTTATTTCGGTGCAGCTGCCGCAACATCTTGTGCAGTCCAAGATTGAAGTGCTTGAAACAGTGATCAACACCGAAGATCAAGTCAATATTCAGGAAGTGGAAACCCTGGTCGCAGGTGGCCGTGGCCTTGATTCGCCCAAGGGGTTTGCGTTGATCCGGGAACTGGCCTCTGAACTCGGTGGTGCGGTGGCCGCATCACGGGCCGCCGTCGATTCCGGTTGGATTCCCTATCCGCATCAGGTCGGCCAGACGGGCAAGACAGTTAGCCCCAAGCTCTACATAGCCTGCGGAATATCCGGCGCCGTGCAACATGCAGTGGGCATGCAGTCCGCTGAAATTGTGGTCGCCATTAATCGTGACAAGAGTGCGCCTATTTTTGATATCGCCACCTATGGCGTGGTTGGAGATCTGTATGAGGTGGTGCCTCAGTTGATTAAACGGCTTCAGGAGATCAAAAAATGATGCTGGAGAAGATGATTGCCGTGGTCACCGGCGGCAGCCGCGGCATCGGGCGGGCAATCTGTGTGAAACTGGCTTCCATGGGTGCCATCGTCGGTATTAATTATGTATCCAATCCGGCGGCAGCCGAAGAAACCTTGAAACAGATTGAGGCCCTAGGGGGCAAAGGGTTTACGGTCCGTTTTGATGTTGCCGATGGCGAAGCGGTCCATGAAAATTTCAAAGAAATTATTGCTACCCATGGCCAAATTGACATTCTCATCAACAATGCCGGCATCACCCGCGATGGCTTGATGGCGCGCATGAAAGAGGATGACTGGGACAGCGTGCTTGATACCAATCTGAAAGGTGCGTTTCTCTGCAGCAAGGCAGTGATGCGGACCATGATGAAAAAAAGGTGGGGTCGGATCATCAACGTCTCGTCGGTGGTTGGTTTTGTCGGCAACAGTGGCCAGGTTAATTATGGTGCGGCCAAAGCTGGTTTGACCGGTTTGACCAAATCCATGGCGAGGGAGCTAGCCGGACGGAACATCACCGTCAACTGCGTTGCTCCCGGATATATCGTCACCGACATGACGGACGGCCTTACCGAAGATGTTCAGGAAGCGCTCAAGGCCCAAATACCTCTGGGCATCTTGGGGACACCAGAAGATGTTGCCGCTTCAGTGGGTTTCCTGGCATCAACTGACAGTAATTACGTTACCGGTCAGACCCTGCACGTCAATGGCGGGATGTATATGGGACATTGACAAGAGATACCCGAATGTCTACTCTTTCGGGCATTGTTTTATGACAGAACAATCACAAGACTATTTTGAGGAGAATAACAATGGCTGTTGAAGATAAAATGATTGATATCATCGTCGAGCAACTGAGTGTCGACCGCGACAAAGTCGTTCCAGGCGCTTCCTTTGTCGACGATCTTGGTGCTGATTCACTGGACTTGGTCGAGCTGATCATGGCTATGGAAGAGGAATTTGATGTCGAAATTCCTGACGAAGAGGCTGAGAAGATCGTAACGGTGCAAAACGCCATCGATTTTGTCTCCAAAATTCAAAACTGAGTCGAGGCTTGTAAGCGTGAAACGACGGGTCGTTGTAACAGGGATTGGCTTGGTTACACCGCTAGGTATTGGGACCGAGCAGACGTGGAATGCTCTGATCAACGGACAAAGCGGCATCGGACCGATCACCCGCTTTGATGCCTCTGATCAGGCTTCGCAGATTGCTGCCGAGGTAAAAGGTTTTAATCCTGAGGACTGGTTTGAAAAAAAGCAGGTGAAAAATCTGGACCCCTTTGTGCAATACGCGGTTGCAGCAGCAGACATAGCCTGGAAAAGCAGCGGCCTGTCGATTACCGATGACAATGTCAATAGAGTTGGGGTTATAACCGGTTGTGGTATGGGCGGCCTCCCCACCATTGAAGAGTATCATGGCGTTCTGGTGAATAAGGGGCCGCGCAAAATCACGCCGTTTTTCATACCCAGGGTTATACCTAACATGCCCTCTGGCCATATTTCCATGCGGATAGGCTGCAAGGGGCCCAATCTTTCCCAGACGACTGCCTGTGCGGCCGGAACCCACGCAGTGGGCGAAGCCTTTCGTCATATTGTTTATGGCGATTGCGACGTGGCCATAACCGGCGGCACCGAATCGGTTATCTGTCCGCTGGCTGTGGGTGGATTCAGTGCGATGAAAGCCCTCTCGACGCGAAATGACGATCCGACTGCTGCCTCCAGACCCTTTGATCGCGATCGGGATGGGTTCGTCATTTCCGAGGGGTCAGGCATGTTGGTTCTGGAGGAATTGGAGTCAGCTAAACGGCGTGGAGCCACCATTTATGCCGAGATTATCGGTTACGGTCAGACCAGCGATGCTTACCATATAGCCGCTCCACCCGAAGATGGTGAAGGCGCTGCCCGCTGCATGGCCGCAGCCTTGCGGGATGCGGGACTTAATCCCGAAAATATCGATTATATCAACGCCCACGGCACCTCGACTCCGCTCAATGATAAATGCGAGACTCTGGCCATCAAAACCGTTTTTGGTTCGCATGCCAACAAGTTAGCTGTCAGTTCCACCAAATCGATGACCGGTCACATGTTGGGTGCAGCTGGAGGGATTGAGGCGGCATTCACTGCCTTGAGCCTGTATCATGGCATCCTTCCGCCCACTGCCAATCTGCAGAACCCGGATCCTGATTGTGACTTGGATTACGTACCTCTAACAGCCCGGGAGGTACGGATTGAAACAGCCATGTCGAACTCCTTTGGATTCGGTGGTACCAATGGGGTAGTTGTCTTCCGGCGGTTTAAATAATTTGAATGTGATGGAGCAAACACTTGAATGTTGCATTGGGGTGTGACCATGGCGGATTTGCTCTTAAACGAGAGCTGATCCACTTACTTGAACAATCCAGCCATACGATCATTGATCTAGGATGCTATTCCGAGGAATCGGTGGATTATCCTGATTTCGCCGACAAAGTCTGTGCGGCAATCAAGGATGGGCGCTGTTCACATGGTATCCTTATCTGCGGGACAGGTATCGGTATGTCGATAGCCGCCAACCGGCACCGGTACATTCGGGCAGCACTTTGCCATGAGGCCTTTTCCGCCAGAATGAGCCGGGAGCATAACGACGCCAACGTCCTCTGCCTTGGTGCCCGAGTAATAGGGAGTGCCATTGCTTTGGATATCGTCAAGGTCTGGCTCGAAACCAAGTTTGCCGGCGGTCGTCATCTGCGAAGGATTAGTATGATGGGGTAGTCGGTTGACACCTGTTCTGAGTCTTCCAAACCGGTATGCTTTTGCACAAAGCTGCCGGTTTTTTTGTGTAAAGATTTTAACCTCTTTTTTGAAATTATTTCAGGGTGTGCCATGAAATGTCCCTATTGTGGTCATTTAGATAGTCGGGTGATTGATTCACGGATCAATAAAGACAAGACCATCACCCGGCGTCGACGGGAGTGTGATTCCTGCCAACGCAGATTCACCACCTATGAACGCATTGAGTTGACGTTGCCGATGCTGATAAAAAAAGACGGCAGACGAGAACCTTGGGATCGAGGAAAAATCATCGTTGGACTGGAAAAGGCCTGCGAAAAACTGGCGGTCAGCATGACCGACATTGATCTCTTTGTCGATGCTATCGAGCAGAAATTACAGGACTATGGCGGCAAGGAAATTCCCACCAGTCAAATAGGGGAATGGGTGATGGAGGCATTGCCTGCGTTGGATGAGGTGGCCTATGTTCGCTTTGCTTCAGTCTACCGACAGTTCAGGGATGTCAATGAGTTTATGAACGAACTGAAATTCTTCCTTGGCGAAAAAGGAAAACACTGACCACTCGTGCTACGCATGCAAAACGATCACACCTCTTTTATGGAGTTAGCCTTGGTCGAGGCGCGAAAGGGACTCGGGCGAACTTCGCCGAATCCGACGGTGGGCGCTATCATTGTCAATAACGGCAAGGTCGTAGGCAGGGGATATCATAAAAAAGCCGGAACTCCCCATGCCGAGGTTAACGCCATTGTCGACGCCGGTGAGCAGACGAACAATGCGACGCTCTATGTTACCCTGGAGCCTTGTAACCATACGGGGAGAACGCCGCCCTGTTCCGAAGCCATTGTTCGTAGCGGAATTACCCACGTTGTTATTGGTATGTCTGACCCTAACCCACATGTGACCGGGGGAGGGGGGGACTTTTTGCGAGCAAGGGGGATTGAAGTATGTGGCGGGGTGCTTGAGCAGCAGTGCAGAGAGCTCAACTACCCATTTATCAAGTACAGCGCCACCGGATTGCCATGGATCATTATGAAAGCCGGATTAAGTCTCGACGGCAAAATCACCTTTCATCCCCGGCAAGGATGCGCCCTGACGGGTCCTGAATCGAAACGATATGTACATCAGATACGCAATCAGGTTGACGCGATTTTAATTGGCGTTGAAACGGCAATAATCGATAATCCCAGCTTGACCACACGGCTTGAAGACGCAGGGGAGACGCGTGATCCACTCCGCATTGTCCTCGATTCTTCTTTGCGATTACCTGCGAACGCGCTCATGCTCACCCAAAATTCCACTGCTGAGACATGGGCCATCTGCAGTGAAGGGGCTTCCATGGAAAATGAAGCGCGGCTGGTTGCAAGAGGAGCAAGGGTGTTTCGGCTCCCAGTTAGCGACATTGGAAAAGTTAAATTGTCGGCCTTGCTCATTTTCCTGGGGGAAAAAAATATTACCTCAGTGCTCGTGGAAGGAGGAGCACAGGTGCATGGAGCTTTTTATCGTCAAAATCTTGTTGATGAATTGCTTCTATTGTATGCGCCGCTCATTATTGGTGATGACGGCACACCCCTGGTTCGCGGCTATGGTATTGGTAGCCGGGCGGAGGCTCCACTCTTGCATAATGTAGCCTTCCAACTACTGGGGAAAGATCTGCTGTTGAAAGCCATTGTGCAGCGGTAAAAAAAATTATTGCTGGATAAGAGCCTTCATTTTCTCCCATTTCTCCTTCAAAGCCTCTATGTTGGCAAAGCGACAACGCATTTCTATGCTGTCGTCCTCAAAAAATGGGCTTGGCTTGATCGTCATCCCGTCCGGAACTTGCAATCCTTGAACAAATTGTTGAAAGTTTTTTTCCATTGCCGATTTTTCTGGCCAATACATTTCATACAGTGTTTGCAGAAGCCCTTGTAACCGTTGAGGAGCATTTTTTTCCTCAAATGCTTGATCCGCAGCAGGTAACCATTCTCGGATAAGTACTTGAACAGGCATGTTTTCCCTCAAGGATAATTCCGTGACCATTTCAACCAGTTTTTGTTGTTTTGATCCACCAAGTTGGTAGGTGCTAATGAGCCGGACCAACAACCCTTGGTCTTCATGTGAAAGAAATTTAAACAGTTTCCCCGTTTTAAGTGACAGGATTCCCTGATGCAAGGCTGCGATGGCCAATGGGGCAAGTCGTAGGAGGTCGGTGAGTTCATCGAGTTTGTAGAGCTGAGGCTTGTGTCCCATCAAGGAGAGAAAGGAGCACGTCTCCTTGTCGGTGAGCTTTTGTCGCGCCTGCTGCAAAAGATACGCCTGTAGAATGGGGCTGGCCTGGGGATCAGCGAGCCCGTGGAGGATCTGCAGAGAATAGAGTTGGAGCGGTGAAGTGGAGCGGGGGAGAACTTGACAGACGACTTTTTCTATCCCCAGCGAAGTGATCGCAGTAAAAGATGAATAGTAGGCAATGAGCTGATATTGTTTCTCTGCTTGTTGCCAGACCAGCAAGGGGACTGTTTGACCAACTAGTTGTAATCTTTCAACAAGCAAGGAATCAGGGCTTTCATGAAGCGACCGGATGAAATCGTCGGGATAATCTATGAACTGACAACTGATCGTTTTGAATGGGTAACTCGGCTGCATTGCAATATTTTTTAAATGCAAATATAGATATAAAAAGTGGAAGAGTTAGATATCAGCTATAGGTACTTTTCATGCTGCTGTGAGGCAACCGCTATCGAGGATTGGGAAAAACAAAAAGGCGCCGCTTGCAGCAGGCGCCTTGATCGAACTCGATGCAAAAGTGGTTTTAATCGGAATTAATGCGAGAGCGAAGAATTCCAGAGGGTTTGAAAGTAACGACCCGTCTGGCATCAAGTGTGAGTTCGCTCCCTGTCTGTGGGTTTCGACCACGACGGGATTTTTTATCTTTGATATTGAACTTGCCAAATCCACTAAGCAACAAGTCTTCGCCTATAATTAAGGAAGATTTGGACAATGACAGAAAGGTTTCGACAGAATCCGTGGACTGCGATTTGGTCAGGTTGGGATGCGCCTTGTACACCTGCTGTACCAGATCAGCCTTTGTTAAAGTCATTTTTGTACCTCCAGGATAACTCGTGAAGAGAGGATCATTTTATTATTACTGATTCTATAATAGGAAGTAATACAGCAGGTTGTCAACCTGGTTTATGAAAGAAAAGAAAAGGCCGAGATCCCCGCGAACTGTGCCACCCGTCCCAATTCCTCCTCAATACGTAATAGCTGGTTGTATTTCGCTACCCTGTCGCTTCGTGATGGAGCCCCAGTTTTTATTTGTCCTGTGTTTAGAGCGACAGCCAGATCTGCAATGGTTGCATCTTCGGTTTCACCCGATCGGTGCGAAATAACAGCGGTATAGGAGGCCCGATGGGCCATGTCCACGGCATCGATGGTCTCGGTGACGGAGCCTATTTGGTTAAGTTTGATTAAGATGGAGTTGGCAATGTTCTGGGTTATGCCTTTCTTGAGAATACTGGTGTTGGTGACAAAAATATCGTCTCCAACCAGCTGGATCTTCTTGCCAAGGGCGTTCGTCAGCTGCTTCCACCCTTCCCAGTCTGATTCATCTAAACCGTCTTCAATGGAAATCAGGGGATATTTGTGCACCCAGTCCGTATAAAAGGCGATCATTTGCTCGGCTGTTTTATTGGGATTTGACTCCGCACCCAGAACATAGGTTTTTTTATCTGCGGAATAAAATTCACTCGCAGCCGCATCAATACCGATAAAAATATCCTTGCCTGGAGAATACCCTGCGTGAACAATTCCTTCGAGAATTGATTCCATGGCTTCTTCGTTTGAGCGCAGGTTAGGGGCAAAGCCTCCCTCGTCACCTCCGGCAGTGAGTAGGCCTCTTTTTTTTAAGACAGTTTTCAGGGCATGGAAGGTTTCTGCTCCCATGCGCAGCGCTTCAGAAAAGGAGTGTGCTCCTGCAGGCAGGATCATGAATTCTTGGATATCCACATTGTTATCTGCATGTGCCCCTCCGTTGAGGATATTCATCATAGGCACAGGCAGCACCTTGGCATTGACACCGCCAAGATAGTTGTAGAGCGGGAGGTCGAGTTCTATGGCCGTCGCTTTGGCAACGGCCATGGAAACACCAAGAATTGCATTCGCTCCAAGATTTTCTTTGTTGGCAGTCCCGTCGAGCGCCAGCATGGTACTGTCAATGACCACTTGCTGTGAGGATTCAAATCCAAGCAAGGCCGGGGTGATGCGTTCGTTGACATTCTCTACTGCTTGCAGTACACCCTTGCCGCCATACCGTTTGTTGTCCTTGGTGTCTCGCAACTCCAAGGCTTCCCTTGTTCCGGTGGAGGCACCTGAGGGGACGGCAGCCCTTCCCATGGCGCCGGTTTCAAGATGCACTTCGACTTCGACAGTTGGGTTTCCTCTGGAATCAAGAATTTCTCTAGCAAGTATGCCGGTGATCTCGCTCATACGGATAAAAGCTCCTAATGCGGTTGTTGAAATATTAGATTTTTCCAGCCATTTGAAAAATAGGCAGATACATAGCTACTACAAGTCCGCCAATCATGCCACCGAGAAAAACCATCATAAATGGTTCGATCATCGCCGTCAGATTTTCTACGGCCTGATCGACTTCTTCGTCATAAAAATCGGCAATCTTTTCGAGCATGGTATCGAGTGCGCCGACTGATTCTCCAACATTGATCATTTGGACAACCATGTTGGGGAAAACCCCCGATTCTTCCAATGGTTCAGCTATCGGGCGGCCTTCGGCAATGCTTTCCGACACTCTAAGAACAGCTCGTTCCACCACTTTATTGCCAGATGTTCTCGCAACAACTTGAAGCGCATCTAAAATCGGTACGCCGCTTTGCAGCATTGTGCTGAGAGTCCGAGTGAATTTCGAAACAGCTACTTTTCTCGTCAATTGACCAACAACAGGCGCCTTGAGAACAAACGAATCGATTTTAAATCGACCCTTTTCCGTAGCGTAGATTTTTTTAACTCCATAAAATAGAAGGATAAAGACTATTATGATGTAAAGAATATTATGTTTGACGAAATCACTCATGTCCACAACAAGTTGGGTGATAGCTGGAAGGGCTGAGTTTAAGCTGGCAAACATTTCGACAAAAACGGGGATAACAAAAACTAGAATAACAACGAGGATCAGAATAGAGATGGCTAAACAGATAACCGGGTAAGTCATTGCACCCTTAATCTTTTTCTGCAAAGCCATAGCTTTTTCTTTAAAAGCGGCCAGCCGTGAAAGAATAGTGTCAAGGATACCGCCCAGTTCACCCGCTTCAATCATGTTGGCATACAAACTGTCGAAGACTTTTGGATGTTTCCTCATGGAATCAGCCAAGGTCGTGCCGCTCTCAACATCGTTTTGAATGGCAGTGAGTACGGATTTGAAGGTAGGGTTGCTTTGCTGTTTACCTAAAATTTGCAGGCATTGAACGAGCGGTAAGCCAGCATCGATCATGGTAGAGAGTTGTCGCGTGAAGATGACGATGTCTTTCCCGGTAACTGTCGGTTTAAAGAGCTTGATATTTTCAAAGATATCTTTTGGTTTTATTTTTATTGTCGGGTTGTCAATCCGCATGCGCCTAAGCTGAGCACGTACTCCGGTTTCATCGACAGCTTCGATTTCGCCCTTGCGTTTTTCACCAAAACTATTTTTTCCCTTCCAAACATAGATCGGCATGAAGAGGTCTCCGGCAATTTCTTGAAATTTTGTAAAAAGTAGCAGCGATAAGGTGTTGACAGATACTTCTTTAGTTTTTATAAATAGCGCCTTTGAATATTGAGAATGGCGTTAGACACTTATTTTTTATTGTATGGAAGATTTTTTTCTGATTCAAGAAAAAGTTTATATTTTTTCAGGAGTTGGCAATATGCAAACAAGCAATGCGGCTAAATTCAACGATGGATCGTTTCTGCCGGTAATTGAGCAGTGCGAAGGATGTGAGCGAATCGTTGAGGCGGAAGGTGGTAAATTCTGTGATACCTACATGAATCCAGGGGCAAAATGGCGGCTGGGCATATGTAATTTTGCAACTCATGCAAAACCGGAAGTCACAATTGTAAAAATTCGCGTCAACCCGCTGAAGGCTGCAAAGAGGGCATCTCGCCGCAAGTAGTACCCGGTTTTTAAAAGAGAGAAAGAATGCTGTGCTCTTCGCATTTATTTTGTGTGAAGGCTGAATCCGCAACTTCTTCATGCCCACCCTCTAGCTGTCCCCCCTTTTTTAACGGTCTCGAAATCCAGTTCCCTTCAACCAAAGCTGAAGGGAACTGGATGACTCCTCATCTTTACCCCCCACTGTACCTCTATATATTAGAAAGCCAGCATCGTGCATGGTGGTATGAATCATGAAACATGGCGAAGCGCACCGAACAATGCTGTGCCGACTCGAACAATGGTGGCGCCTTCCTCAACAGCTACCGGATAATCGCCGGACATGCCCATTGAAAGCTCAACATGCGAATTATCTGAGAAAAGATTGAGAGCGGCAAGTCGATTTGCACAATCTTTCAATTCCCGGAAATAGGGCCGGCTGTTCTCCGGATCGGAAGAGAACGGAGGCATTGTCATCAGTCCAAGAATGCGGAGATCGGTTTCCTGAGTAACCTGGTAAAGTAGTGCATCCGCCTCTTCAGGGAGCACCCCTGATTTTTGTTTTTCTCTGCCTGTATTGACCTGGATGAGCACAGATAATTTTTTTTTGAGCATTTTTGCATGGCTGTCTAAGGCCTTCGCAACCTTCAATCGGTCCACCGTTTCGATTACGTCGAAAAGCTCCACCGCCTGTTTAGCCTTGTTACTTTGCAAATGGCCTATGAAATGCCAGCTGACCGTGGGGGGAAGGAGGGCGATTTTGCCTGCAGCCTCCTGGAGGTAGTTTTCTCCGAAAAGCATTTGGCCATTTTCTATGGCTTGTCGCATGAGGTCGACGTTGATCATCTTGCTGACAGCCACCAGCTTGATGTCTTTTGGGTCTCTATCGACTCTTCCGGCCGCTTGTGCAATAGTCTCCAGGATTTGGGCAAGATTATCATGAATCATGAGTATTCTCAGGGAGGTGGAAAAGCCGAACGGCGTTGGCTGTGGTCCTTTGGGCCACCTCGTCAAGTGAAACCTGTTTGAGTTCCGCCACCTTTTGGGCCGTATACAACATCAATTTTGGTTCGTTTCGTTTTCCCCGAAAGGGCACCGGAGCCAGATACGGTCCATCGGTTTCCAGCAGCAGATGCCGGAGGTCGATGGCGCGAATAACCTCATGAAGAGTGTGGGCATTGGTAAAGGTGGCCACCCCTGGGATCGAGATGTAAAATCCCAGATCGATCATTTCTTCGGCCAGTTGTCGGTCGCCCGAGAAGCAATGCATTACACCGCCTTGAGGAAAAGGGCCGATTGATCGGATCAGGTGGCAGACATCGTCATGGGCTTCGCGATCATGGATCACAACCGGCAGGTCAAGATCCTTGGCTAGGTGGAGCTGCTCGGAAAAGATTTTGAGTTGCACATCGCGCGGGGCATAATTTTTAACGTAATCAAGGCCAATTTCCCCGTATCCGACCACGGATCGATGAGATGCCAGATCGGCAAGCATCCTTAGGGCGCTGGATGTGGCTTGATGCGCATCATGGGGATGGAACCCGATGGTCGCAAAGACATTGGGGTAGCGATCAGAGAGAGTCACCGCCTCTTTGGAACTTGGATAGTCGATTCCAATGGTGACAATGCGCTTGATGCCGTGTTGAAAAGCCGATTGGACGATGTCTTCCAGGTCAGGCTGGTAGGCCCCCATATCGAGATGGCAGTGGGTGTCGATGAGTTCGGCCTGATCGGAAAGTTTTGGGAGCGGGAATGTTTGCTGTTGCATCGGGAGGTGGTGTGAAAGAAATACTTGTTGCTGAATGGATCAAAAGTAGCCGGGAAAATTGAAATCGATTTGTTTTCATCCTGCATTTAACAATACATCTGTACCATAGTGAATGTTTATTGACATTAAAACCTTTATTTTTTACAACTGGTTGTCTCGGTTTCTCCTTTCGTCCTTCCTCGCCGTCTTGCCCTCTAGATTGATGAGTCTTAGCTTGGTCCACAGGGCTTCAGGCCTGAATGGGGTCAGGATTTGTGCAGTTGCAAGGATGAATTGGGTTATTGTATCGTTGTCGGAGTCGAAAAAATATTGATGATTGGAAAGAGAATAGCGTCTGATTTCTTTGCGGGTTTTTTCGGCTCCGAGGTCATACTGTTGCAGGATAAATGCATATTTATTACTAGAACCGGAGGATGAGTCAAATGAAAAAAAGTAATGGAATGAAGTGGTTTGTTTTGCTTGGTGTGGCGCTGCTCCTCATTTCCGCCGGCTGCGCGTCGAACAAGAGTATGGTGGGATCCGATGCGGCGGGCTTGCCGCAAATCAGCAATTTTGCTGATGATATCAAAGATATTACCCTGCCCACCGAGCTTGCTTGGGATCGGAAAAATTCGATGGTCATTAAGACCGAATCGTTTCGAGGCGGTATTTTTACCTATAAAGGAAGAGTGGAGATGATGTCCTTGAAGGATTATATGGTCGCCTCCATGCAGGATAATAAATGGCGATTGGTAGGTGAGACCGCCTCAAAGGATATCATGCTTGCCTTTGTCAAACCTAACAAGACCTGCATGATGGTGATTTCCGAAGGTGTTCTTGGAAAAACCGATCTCAAGCTGTATGTGGCCATCGATAAAACCGGCGGAGCCAATGCCAGTGCTCCAAGTAATTCTTTTTCCCAGTAAGGTTTTGAGGGTATGCCTGGTCTTCAAGGGAAAAGAGTTCTCCTCGGGGTTACCGGATCTATAGCTGCCTATAAAGCTGCAGAATGGGTCCGGTCGTTGGTCAAGGAAGAGGCGATGGTGACGGTCATTATGACCGAGGCTGCCGAACGATTTGTGGCGCCGCTGACTTTTTCTGCTCTTACCGGTAATCCGGTCCATCGCGATATGTTTGACGAGACCCCTGACTGGGTCATGGCTCACATTAATCTGTCTCGGGAGGCCGATGTCATTTTGATTGCCCCTGCCACGGCGCAGACCATTGGTCGGCTCGCGCACGGCATGGCTGATAATCTGTTGGCAACGGTTGTTCTAGCTGCCCAAATACCCGTGGTTGTCTGTCCTGCGATGAACTCGGCCATGCTGTC
This sequence comes from Desulfobulbales bacterium, assembly GCA_038318785.1. GTDB lineage: Bacteria > Desulfobacterota > Desulfobulbia > Desulfobulbales > Desulfobulbaceae > Desulfobulbus. The sequence continues at coordinate 33,751 of JBBQCO010000003.1, forward strand.
CCATCCTGCCACACTGGCAAATATCAGTCGCCTGGAGCAATTCGGTTATCACCTGGTACAATCTGGTAGCGGTTCCCTTGCCTGTGGCGATACAGGAGACGGGCGTTTGGCCGATTGGGATGTCGCTCGGGAAAAACTGCTGGCCCTGTTTCAACCAGATGATCTCAAAGGGCGAAGAATTCTGATCACCGCAGGCCCGACCAGGGAACCGCTGGACCCTGCTCGTTTTCTCAGTAATCGTTCGAGCGGCAAAATGGGCTTTGCACTGGCGCGTGCGGCTCTCCGCAGAGGGGCGGAGGTGACATTGGTTACAGGTCCGGTTCATCTGCCCAACCCCCCCGGCATAGAAGTGATTCGAGTGACGACCGCAGCAGAAATGGCGGTGGCTGTTTTTGAGCGGGCTAAGACAATGGAGGTTATTGTTAAATCGGCGGCGGTTGCCGATTTCAAACCGTCCACCTATGCGTCGCATAAAATTAAGAAGACGCAGCAAGGGTTCCATCTGGATCTGGTCAAAAATACCGACATCTTGACTGAATTAGGAAAAAACCGTTTTCCGGGACAGGTTTTGGTTGGTTTTGCGGCTGAAAGTCGTGATCATGTCAGTGAGGGGCAACGAAAACTTCGGGAAAAAAATTTGGATCTGATAGTGGTCAACGATATCCTTGGCGCAAAAACAGGTTTTGACGTGGAAACCAATCAGGTAACGTTAATCGACAGGCAAGCAAGTGCTTCCCTGCCGTTGTTGTCCAAGGAAGCCACCGCCAACCGGATTTGGGACAAGGTCGTCCTGTTGCTCGAGAAGTCCGATAATGAAGTATAACCAAGGTCAGGCGATCAAGCGGTCATGCAAATAAGTCGATCAGAGCAGAAAAGACGCATCAAGGAGATTGAGAAACTCGTCTCTGAGTTGGTGGCTTTGCCACCTCAGGTGCTCGGCCAGACCCCGGTTCCGGAGGAGCTGCGGGAGATGCTGCTTGAAACGGCCAAGCTGCAGGGCAGTGTTAAACAACGCCAAGTGAAATACCTCACCAAGCTGGTGCAGGAGCATCCTCTCGAAGATCTGTACGCATTGGTTGGCAGGCATCGCGGCAAAACTCTGTCGGCCCAAAAGCAGTTGCACACACTGGAATTCTATCGCGATGCTTTAGTCAATGAAGCTCTGGAAAAACAGCGAATTAGTCGTCAAAACAACGCGGAGTGGGGAGAGAGCTGGGCAAGCGATACCCTGATTGAACTCAAAAATCACTTGCCGGAGATAGATGAGCTTACCCTTTCCCGGCTCTCCTATCTGTTCTCCCGTACCCGAAATCCTCGATACAGTCGGGAAATTTTCCGCTACCTCCGTGCCGTGCAGGAGTTACAGCAACGAAGCAGTCGGCAGCCTGAAGAGGCATGATTCCGAATCAGGAATCGATCAGGGTTTTCTTCTTTCGTCGTCAGGCCGACAGGGTAAGCAAGCGTTTCTCAATGTTTCTGTGCCTCTTTTTTTTAAGAGGTTGAGACTGATCAGTCAGTTCGCCCACCAATCCTGGAGTCCGATCATTCCATCTGTCTTATTTTCCTGGCATAGGTGGCTGCCTCCATTCCGGCAACACACCCCTCCCCCACGGCCTTGGCCATCTGCCAAGGCGGTCCGACAATGTCACCTGCAGCATAAATGCCTGTAATATTGGTTTCCTGTTGTCGGTTGGCGGCAATGTACTTGAACGATTCCGTGTCGAGCTGTACGCCAACTTGGGTTGCAAGCTCCAATGCACCCTTGGAACCCAATTCGATGAAAATGCCTTCTGTTTCTAAGGATTGGCCATTAGCCAGCAGTAACGAGGTAACTACCCGGTCACCGTTGATCTGTTTGATTGAACTGGCAACGTGTTCGACCTTGCTCGCCTCCAGTCGGGCCAACAATTCTTTCGAGACGTGGAGTTCTTCCGCAACGAGATAAACTTTGGAGGCATAATCAAGCAGAGTTAAAGCGCCGTCCACAGCAGCACTGCGGTCACCGGTGACGGTTACGACTGCACCCCGGTAAAAATTGGCGTCACAATCCACGCAATAAGAGACCCCCCGGCCGGAAAGCTCTTTCTCGCCGGGAACACTGAGTTTCTTTTTTGATACACCCATGCAGAAAATAAGGGAACGAGCGGTGATGCTCTTACCGCTTTCCAACTCCAGATGAAAAAGGTTTTCTTCCTGGGAAATTTTCAGTACGTCTTCGGCCGAGGTCTCAGCCCCAAAATTTTTGGCCTGCTCCAGGCCGACGCGGAGGAGATCGGCTCCCGTCGAAATACCGGCAACAAAGGCGTAATTTTCGACATGGGCGTTATAAAGAGCAGAATTTTCTATACGTCCCAGCACCAAAACCCGGGTTTTTTTCCGGGAGGCATGAATGGCGGCCTGTATGCCGGCCGGTCCGGCTCCTATGATGACGACATCGTACGTCTGTCCTGACATGTGTGGCTCCTTTTTGCGAGATAATTCGAGGAAGGGATTTCGCCACCAATGATGCCTTTCGGTCGTTACGAATCCCTAGCGATTTGTACAGCATCTCCAGATCAAGGTCGACAGAATTATTGATTTCGTATACAATTCGAGGTTATTGTGATCGACTTCTCCAATCGATCCAGCCCTTGCATCGAAGGCAGACCTAATGTGCGCACCCTCTCTTTTGGCCCGCTTGCAGATCTTGCCATAACCGGCAGATCATCGGTTGCAGAGCGGGTTGTGTTTTGTGCACTTGTTTCGGCTGCGTTGAACCGGGTAAGAAGGCTCTTTCCCGCTGGTTGTTGGGAACAACGCAAGATTAATATCAACAAGAAGGAACGTCGTGGATTTATCTATCTTTGAAATTATGAAACATGCCGGGATGATGGGCAAATTGATCATGCTCATTCTGCTCATTTTCTCGGTTATTTCATGGTCCATTGTCATTATGAAATTTCTCATGTTCAGGAAGGCACGGAACGCTTCCTTGGATTTTCTCGATGCTTTCTGGGACAGCAAAACCTTGAACGAGGCCCACGAGGCAGCTCGGGAATTTCCACTCAGCCCCGAAGCCACGGTTTTTGTTACCGGATACAATGAGTTGAAAAAGATCAGCGCCGCACGGAGCACCGGACAAACCCCAGTCACCTTGGAGATGCAGTTGGCGACCATGGACAACCTCAAGCGGGCGGTTCGAAAAGCCCAGTTTCTCGAGTCTGATCGCTTGGCCAATTCGCTTGCTATTTTAGCTACCACCGGCAGCGCTACCCCGTTCATTGGTCTGTTTGGCACCGTTTGGGGCATTATGGCCTCTTTTCAGAGTATCGGCGAACGTGGGTCAGCCTCATTGGCGGTTGTTGCTCCGGGTATTTCCGAAGCGCTCGTAGCCACCGCCGCCGGTCTTGCCGTCGCTATTCCGGCTGTTATTTTCTATAACTATTTTGCCAATAAGGTCGCCGAATTCGATTCCAATGTGGAGAGTTTCAGCACGGATTTTATCAACCTGATTGAAAGAGACATTCTCACCAGGACGTGATTGTATGGGACCGTTAGGAAATAATAGGGGCAAGCGGGGTTTGGTTGCCGATATCAACGTCACGCCTCTTGTTGATGTCATGCTTGTTTTATTGATCATATTTATGGTTACCGCCCCAATGATGACCCAGGGGCTTGAGGTTGATCTCCCGGAAGCCACCACCAAGGCGCTTCGCCAGCAGGAAGAGCCTCTGGTGGTGACGATCAAAAAAGAAGGGGATGTCTATCTCAAAAAAGAAAAAGTCACCTCCCTTGCCTTGCAGCAGCAGTTGCGTGACATGCCGCCAGAGGTAAAAAAACAGGGGATATTTCTCCGTGCAGATAAAAATGTACCCTACGGCGTGGTGACATTGGCCATGGCCGATATCCATGCCGCAGGATTCGAAAAGCTGGGAATGATCACCGTGCCGGCTGAAAAAGGGAAGCAATAGGGACTGGTTGGACAGCTGTGCATTATACCGAAGCAGAATTTTTTCTCCAGCAGCAGGAGGCTGATCGACGATGGTGGCTGGCCTCGACGCTGGCTATTGGCGTGCATGTGGCTGTTGTTATGATGGTCATGTTTATGCCTTCTCTTTTTGAGGTCACACCCATCATCGAGGAAGTGGTCTCCGTGAGTCTCGTTGCTATGCCGGATTCCGGTGGTGCCGCGTCCCCGCCGCCTGCGGCAGCCACTAAGGCCAGCCAACCCGTTGCCGAGAAAAAAGTTGAGCCTCCTCCTCCGCCCCCCCCTCCACCTGAACCGGCTACCCAGCCAGAACCGGTAGCGCCGCCTGAACCCGTTTCTCTGCCATCGACGCCGAAGGAAAAAGTTGCGGTGCAACCTGAAACCGTTGCCCCTGAACCTGTTGAAACAAAAAACCCGATTTCCCTTGCTCCCGATAAACGAAAGATCAAGAAAGCCCAGGATACCCGGCTGGAGGAGGAGAAGGTGAAGGAGCGCGAACAGGAACAGCGCAAACAGGAAGAGAAGGAACTGCAGAGAAAGATCGAGGAACGCAAGCGGGAAGCGGATCAACGGAAACAGGAAGAGAACGAGCTGCAGAAAAAGATCGAGGAGCGTAAGCGCGAAGCCGAACGCAAGGAAACCCAGCGGCGTGAAGATGAGCGGCAGAAGGTCATCGCCCAGGCTCGGGCGGAACAGGCCAAAGCTGAAAGCGAGGCGCGTGCGGCTGCAGCCGAAGCTCGCGAGCTTGCCGCGCAAGCCAATGCCGCTGCCAATGCTGCCGCGGCTGTTCGTGCCGACGCCGCTCGAAAGTCGCAGGCCATGCAAAGTGCGGTCACGGGCGGCTCCGCCGGTAGGCAACATGCCCAATCGATTGTTGAGCAGACCTACTGGGGTGCTGTGGCGCAACGGGTGAAGACCTTCTGGGTCTTGCCGGAAATGCGAAAGTGGGATGCGGGTCTGCTTGCTCAAGTGGTCATTACCATCAATAAAAATGGCGAGGTGACCAATATTCAGTTCGATCAACGCTCGAAAGATCCCCTCTTTGACCAGTTGGTGGAAAAAACCATAAAGAGTGCGACTCCGATGCCTCGTTTTCCGGCGCTGATGCAACAGGAAACGACTGAAGTCGGGTTTAAATTCAGACCCGGTGAGCTTGGCAATCTGTAAGAGATCGTGTATATACAAAAGGCTTAATATCTCTCTTCCTTCTAAACATCTTTTCACAAACGGTTATGATGCATAAACGACATGTTACAACGGTCCTGGCTCTGGTCGCGTGTTTTTTTGTCTGCTCTTTGACAAAAGAGAGCATGGCGGAGCGTGCATACTTTGACATCACCGCCTCTGATGTGCGCAAAATCATGGTGGCGGTCCCCAATTTTTCTGGAGATGGCCAGGGGCCATCGGTTGCGCAACTGCTCACCAAGGGGTTTGCCCTGCATGGATTTATCAGCGTCATTGATTCGAGTCGGTATGGCGGCGGTAAGGATGGCGATTGGAAGAGCCTGGGGGCCGATTATGTGGTCATGGGGCAGGTGGGTGCTGACCCCGCCGGCATCGTGATTGAGGGACAAATTCTCGATGTCGCCAGCAATAAGCTCCTCGCCGGCCGGCGCTATAAAGGAGCTGCTGCTCAGCTCGAAGATATGACCTTGCGGCTTTGCGATGCCTTAATTGAGGATTTCACCGGAGAAATGGGTGTCGCTCGAACCCGCATGGCCTTTGTTTCCGACGCCACCGGCCGGAAAGAGGTGTACATCACCGATATCCTCGGTCGACACCCTCGTCAGGTGACCAGCCATCGGGCCCTTTGTGTGTCTCCCCGTTTTACCCCGGACGGTAATTTCCTGGCCTATTCCACTTACCACCGTGGCAACCAGGATCTCTACATTACCGATCTGCGGCAGAATGCCAGTACCAATGCCCTTTCCCGTCGCAAAGGGCTCAATCTGGCACCCGCCTTTGCTCCTGATGGCCGCAGTATGGTGCTCACGTTAAGCAAGGGAGGCAATCCCGACCTGTACAGCATGGATCGGCAAGGGGAGAGTCTCCAGCAGTTGACCTCCGGCGCTGGAATTAATGTTTCACCCTCCTTCTCCCCCGATGGCCAGTCGATCGCCTTTGTTTCCGATCGTAGTGGCAAACCTAATGTGTATGTCATGAGCCCGACTGGCGGGCAGGCTAAACGGTTGACCTTCAAAAACTCGGAAAATAGTGAGCCGGCTTGGTCACCAAAAGGCGATGAGATCGCTTTTACCGGCCTGCAAGGCGGGGCATATCAGCTTTTTGTCATGGACCGTAACGGAGGCAATGCACGCCAATTAAGTGCCGGGGGAGGGAATTATGAATCGCCCACCTGGTCGCCTGATGGCCGCTTGATAGCCGTTACCCGGAAAAGCGGCAGCCACTCTGAAATTTGTGTTGTCAGTAAAAACGGTAAAGATGTTCGGACCCTCTTTACCCTGAAAGGAAACCAATCCTATCCGCAATGGTCCGGCCGTTTGCCCTGAGGGGATGCGACAAAGAAGGATATTCGCCCTCCGCGCTATCCTCTGTAACGAGCCGATTATCTTGATGGCCTCTGAGAGAAAGGGAGTATGAGCATTATGAAAACCATTAAAAATATCGCACTGGCCGGTTGTTCGCTGCTGTTGTTAACTCAATGCGCCTCGCAGGATGAGGTGCAAAATCTGCAGTACCAACTTCGGGCGGTTAATCAGAAGCTTGAGGACGTCAAAAGCACCACCGTCAACCAGATGCAAAAAAAACAAGCCAGTTCTGTGAGCAAAATTGATCAGGTTGAGGATGAAACCCTGAGAATTAAATCGAGTATAGAGGAAAACGCCAGCCAAACCAGCCAGTTTCGTGACCATGTAAATCAAAACATCTCCAAAGTGCAATCCTCGGTTGATACGATGAAGGCCGAGCAGGATGCCAAGATTTCTGAGCTCAATCAGAAGGTAGCGGTTCTGGAAGAAAAGCTGGCCTTGGTGAGCGAGAATTTCAGCAAGGCCCAGCAGGACCGGATCACCGATGCTGAAAAACGGGCACAGGCCGCCTCGCAAAAGGCTGAGGCCGCCAAACAAAAGGCTGCCCAGGCGAGTGCCGCCACCGTCACCCCGCCGCCGGCTCCCCTGACTGTACCGCCGGCTGCTGCCACAACTACTGCCGGCGTGGTTAAGGTGAACCCCGATACCAAGAAGACCAAGGTTGCCGCCGTAGCACCAGCAGTCGAGGCTGCTCCGGCTAAAAAGACGGCTGAACCAGCAAAAGAAACGGCTGCCGTTCAACCTGCTTCAGGAAAAAGCGCCAGTGCCACTCCCGCCACCGCCGGGAAAAGCGCCAGCCCTGCTCCAGCTCCCGTCACCGAGAAAAGTGCGGCGCCTGCTGCTGCCCCGGCTGCCGCCGCTTCTTCCGACCCCTTTTCTCAAGGGATGAACCAGTACAAGGCAAAAAATTACAAAGAGGCCTATAAATCTTTTGAACAGTCGCTTTCGGCCAACCCTAACGGGTCTCAAGCTGCCAAGACCCTGTATTATATGGGGGAAACCTTGTATAGCCAAGGCGAGTATGATCTCGCTATTCTCGACTACCAGAAAGTTATTTCTAACCACGGTAAAGACGCCCTCACCCCTGGCGCTCTCCTCAAGCAGGGCATGTCTTTTGAGAAGCTGACCGACCAAGAAACGGCGAAAATCATCTATAAAAAATTGATCAACGACCATGGCGGCAGCGCCGAAGCAACACAGGCCAAGGAAAGATTGGGTAAACTGTAAGAGCGGCTGTTGACGGCGGGGACAAAAAAACAGCGGCTTGATCTCCTGATCTTTGAACGGGGATTAGCGGACAATGTTGACCTGGCCCGACGGTTGATAGGCGCGGGCAGTGTTCAGGTTGAAAATCGGGTCTGTGACAAAGCGGGAACACTTGTTGATCCAGCCTGTATAATAGCAGTCAAAACCACCAAGCGGTTTGTCAGTCGTGGCGGCGATAAACTTGAAGCCGGTCTCCGGGGCACAGAGGTGAACCCCCTAGGGTACACCTGCGCTGACATCGGTTGTTCAACCGGCGGTTTCACCGATTGTCTGCTGCAGCATGGGGCGAAAAAGGTGTACTGCGTTGATGTCGGTTATGGCCTCCTTGACTGGAAACTGCGACAAGATGGTCGGGTCGTTGTCCTTGAACGCACCAATGCCCGTCACCTGACCAGACAACAGATGACCGAGCCCCTTGATTTGGCCGTGATCGACGCCTCGTTTATCTCGTTGGAACCGCTTCTCGCCCCCTTACTGCCCCTTTTCCGGGACGCAATTCGAATTTTGGCGCTTGTCAAACCGCAGTTTCAATTGCCCCGAGAAATGGTGGGGCCGGGCGGCATTGTTGCAGATGCCGTCTTGCACCAACAATCGCTGGCAATGGTCAGGCAGTTCGGTCAAAATTTGGGGCTGCGCTGTGCGGGTATTGTCGCCTCGCCCGTCCGAGGTGCAAAAGGGAACCAGGAATTTTTTATGTTATTGACCAATTCTTCCGAAGGGAAGAATGAAGAAATGAATACTCTGGAACAAGGAGATTGTGATGTTGTTTCGACCACTGATTAAAAGCATACCGATGAGTTTGCTGGCCTCTGCTTTTGCCCTGACTTCAGCTCTTGCTGGAGAGTATGTGAGCGTCATCAAGGACGGGGTCAATTTGCGCTCCGGTCCCAATACCAACGCCGAAATCCTTTTTCAATTGCCGGTCGGCTATCCGTTGGAAATACTCAGCAAAGAAGGGCAATGGCTGAAGGTGAGCGATTACGAGGGCGACAAAGGGTACATCACTGAGTCGCTGGTTGATAAATCATCCCATGTGATCGTCAAGGTGAAGGAGTGCAAGGTCCGCAGCGGCCCGAGTGCCAAGGATCAGGTCGTGGGCAACGGCGTCAAGGATGTCATTTTCACCAAAATCGAGCAGAAAGGCGATTGGATAAAAGTGACCCATCCCGACCTCACCGGCTGGGTGCATAAAGACCTTGTCTGGCCCTGAGTATTCGTTTTCCCCGCTCCAGGGTTTCCCTGATTGACCGGGAAAAATCAACCGGCAGCCGCACCTCCTGACCCGCTTTGTTCTGGAAGAGGAGGTGTTGGTTCCGGAGTCCGAACAAGAAAAGATCACGTGTAATTTCAACATCCTTCCGGCAATACTCTGCGAGTTTTTTCATTTCCCCCTGCTTGAACCAGCGCAAGGCATCTAGGCCGTCCACGTCTTTTTTCACCAGCAGGGTTTTTTCCGCTAACCTGTCCAAGCTGAGCCGATATCCCAATTGCTCGGTGATCACCTCAAGAATATCAAAAGACGGCAGCAGGCTGAGATCTTGCTTGGTGTAGGCCGAAAGCACCTTGTTGTCGAACCGTTTGTTGTTGAACCCGACCACCAGGTCCAGAGCAAACAACCGTTGGATCAGTTCTCCAATGGCGTCCTCGGTGAAGGTGGTGAATTGTTGCCCCTCACTCTCATAAAGCACGGCGACGCTGATCTGCATCAGGTTGGCTCGGTTCCAGCCACCAACCTCCTGGGCCGATTTTTGGGTTTCCACGTCAAAGACGCCGAATTTTTTCGGAAGATCAAAGGTTTCCTTTAGGTTGATCGCGGGCGCTCTAAGCGGGGCAGGTCGATTATTGTCGGGAAGAGCTCTTTCTGGTTGCGTGGCATGGAGTTGTTCCAGGAGAAAAAGACAGGCCTGTTTGTCGAGGGGCCGGTTACCGGAGCCGCATTTGGGCGAATGGACACACGAGGGGCAGCCGAGATCGCAGGGACAGTCGCTAACGATTTTTCGGGTCTGTTCAAGCAGGCTGGCCATAGCGGCAAAGGCCTTGGAGGTCAATCCCATGCCGCCGGCGTATCCATCGTAGACAAAGACTGCCGGGCCTGCTACCTGATCGTGCCAAGGGTGGGAAATGCCGCCGAGATCGTTGCGGTCGCAAAGTACCAGCAGGGGCATAAGTCCAATCATTGCATGTTCCATGGCGTGAATGCCGCCCATGAAATGTAATTGAGCCGCCTCGGTTTTTTTTTGCAGCCAGACCGGGATCTCGATCCAGAAGCCCTCGGTTTCAAAGATCTGCGGTGGCAGGTCGAGGGGGATCCGGTTGATGATTCGCATGCTGCCCTGCGCTATTTTTTGGTAGCCGGTTATGCGTTCAGTGACCCGTAGTTCGCCGAAATGGACAAAAGTCGCACCGCACCGGATGCTGCGGCGGACCTCCAGGATCTCGGTGGTTTTCTCGGTCAGCACCCTGGTGAAATAGGAAGGCTTGACCGGTGAAACCAGAACCTCCCGGCCTTCCTGATCCAGGCTGTCGACATGATAGGTGCGGGCACTATGGAGATAGATGGCGCCGGGGTGGCACTCCCGCAGGGCCCGGTAAGCGTCGATCTCGCCCAATAATTTTCGTTGTGGCTGCTCTAAAATCGCCATCGTCGTGCCACCGCCGCGGAGATTGACATGGCGTTGCGGATAGGTCTGGGGCGAGAACCAGGTGCCGCCGTCTGCCGACTGCAGGAGTTGCCCGTCCTTGGTCAGGCGATCAATAAGTATCCTCCTCTCATTGGCCAGCAGCAAGGGATCGGTCCCAGTGAGCGGCAGTTCGGCAGCGGCACAGACCATCTGGGGACCTGCGATGAAGGGATTATCCGGATTGATGGTCACCGGTTCCACTGGCCGGGTGAAGAATTCCTCCGGATTGCGCATGAAATAATGATCCAAGGCATCTTCATGGCCGATCAGCACCACCAGCGACTCCTGCTGTTTCCTGCCGACTCGGCCTGCCCGTTGCCAGGTGGCCATCATCGATCCGGGGTAGCCGACCAGGATGCAGATGTCGAGGTTACCGATGTCGATTCCCAATTCCAGAGCTGAGGTGGAGATCACACCCAAGAGGTTGCCGTTGGCCAGGCGGTCTTCGATGTCACGGCGCTCCTCCGGCAGAAAACCGGAGCGGTAGGAGGCGATCAGGCCCTTTTGTTCCTTAAGCCGCCCCTCGGTCCAGATGGTGATCAGTTCGGTCATTTTGCGCGACTGGCAGTAGACAATCGTGCGTAGGCCCCGGCTGACTGCTGCTTCCAGCAACTGACTGGCGCTGGCGGCGGCGGAATCGAGAGGGTTGAGCAGGAGGATGTTGCGAGCGGCACTCCCTGCCCCGGATTGAGTTACTTCCGTCACCGGTGAATCGATCAACAGCCGGGCATGTTCCCCGGGATTGCCGATGGTGGCCGAGGCCAGGATAAAGGTGGGGTTTGAGCCGTACAAGGCGCAGATGCGTTTGAGCCGCCGCATCACCCAGGCCACGTGTGAGCCGAAAACGCCCCGGTAGGTGTGGACCTCGTCGATGACCACATGCCGCAGGTTTGCCCAGAAGTGGCCCCAACGATCATGGTAGGGCAGCATCGAGAGGTGCAGCATGTCTGGGTTGGTGATCAGGATGGGCGGCAGAAAATCGCGGATTTTTTTGCGGCGGTAGCCGGATGTGTCGCCGTCATAGATGGCGGCGGGTTGCTGCTCACCGCGGATCGCCTCCGGCAGCATTCGCCAGAGCCTGTCGACGGTTTTGAGTTGATCCTGGGCTAGTGCCTTCAAGGGAAAGAGATAGAGGGCCTTAGCGGAGGGGTCGCGGAGAAAGGTCTGTAAAACCGGCAGGGTGTAGATCAGGCTCTTGCCTGAGGCGGTGGGTGTGGCCACCACCGTATTCTGGCCGGCCAGGATATGGGCGATGGCCGTGTATTGGTGGGTATAGAGGTTGTGCACCCCCATATCCCGGACCAGCTGTTGCAGTGCGGTTGCCAGGAGATCGGGCGGAGCGGTGGTTGCCGCCGCGGCCGCAATAATACGGTGATCCACAACCTGCGGCCCGAATTTTTCCGAAGCTTTCAAGGCGAGGATATATTCCGCCACCGTGCCACGTTCCGGTCTCATCTCATGTGTCCGAGCATCGCTCACGTCATTTTCTAAAAAAATCTTGCCTATCCGCCGCTGAAAATGTATTGGACCGTGTTGGAGTTATTTTTTCGGATTCGCCTCGCATGCCGCGCTTCTCTTTTTCCTGAAAAATCCACCTCTCCATGGGCAACGGCTTCACGGTTGTCGCACGATTTTTGTTCATCGAGGCTGGGGGCAAGGGTTGGGCCCATACGGGACGACAATGCCGGGCAGTACTCGGCCGGTGAAGGAATGCACACTCAAAACCTGCGCAGGAACACCCCACAATGAAAACAATCGCCACCCTCGGGCCGGAACAATCCCAGTCATGGCAGGCCGCCGTCCAGTACGACAGTGAGGCGGAAATACGGCTGTATCCGCACGTCAAGGCCCTGCTCGATGCCTTTGCCGCGCGTGAAGTCGAGTATGCCGTCCTGCCGGTGTATAATACCCGCGAAGGTGAAAAGAAACAGTATTTCCGTTTTTTTGATCAGATCAAGGCCGGGTATTGGGTCGATAATGTTATTCTGCACTCCAATCTCTCGCTGGGCGTGTTCAACGAGGAGGATGCAGTCGAAAGCCTGCGCATGCTGGTGGGGAAGCGCGAGGTTTTCAACCAGTGCGAGGAGTTCATTGAAAACCGTTTGCCCGGCATCACCGAGATGAGTGTCCAGGATATCGACCAGGCCATCACCGAGATCCGGGACAGCGGCCAGAGCAAGGGCAGGGCGGTCATCGACAATGCTGAGACCCTGACTGCCCACGGCTTGCGCATCATTGAGCGCGAGGTTGCTCCCCATAACCGCACCCGATATGCAGTCCTCGGGCACGCCTTGGCCCCGGTGACCGGCTATGATGCCACCAGCCTGATTACCGAACCGCTGGATGATCGGGTGGGCATCCTGGTGGATATCTTGAGCGAGTTCTCCCGCCGCGGCATCAATATTGTCGACATGCGCTCGGAAAACGATATCAAGACCCAGAAGTTGCGTATTTATCTTGAGGCAGAGGGCCATATCCAAACCAGCATCATGGCCAGTGCTCTGGCGCACATCGAGTCCCGGGTTATTCAGCAACAGGGCATGATCCGCGTCCTTGGCAGTTTTCCTCGGGTCGATATGCGGACCAAATATGTTAAATCCTTTGGTTTCATCGGCACAGGCTCCATGAGCAAGTGGTTTGCCAAACGGTTGGAGAGCGAGGGGTATGAGGTGCTACAGACCGGCCGGACTACCACCTTGCGACCCGAGCAGATGATTGAACGAGTCGACGTGGTGGTGGTCTGCGTGCCGATCTCGGTCACCTCGGCCACGGTCCGTCAATATGGCTCGCTGATCAAGGCGGGTAAAGCCCTGATCCTCCTGGCCGGCGAATCAGAAGAGACCATCAAGAGCGCCCTCGAATCGACCAACGAGGAGGTCGAGGTCATGCTGGTCCATAACCTCTGGGGCCCCCAGGCTGCCACCATGAAGGATAAGAACGCCATTGTTGTGCGGACCTCGCGCAGCGGTATGTTCTGCAGTGAGTTCGAGGCCTTTCTCTATAAGCATGGGGCTGATATCTTCCATGATTCGCCTTCCAAGCACGATCTGCTGATGGGCATCGGTCAGAAGCTGCCCACGGTGATTTCGGTGGCCCTGGCCATGACGCTGGGTGAGAACAACATCACCAGTGAGGACATTGCCAGCCACTGCACCCTGACCTCGCTCTATCCCATTCTCGCCATGTCACGGGTGCATTCGCAGAACCCCCGAACCTATGCGGAGATCATGTCCACCATGGGCGACAGCCGCAAGATCGTCGCCGATTTCGCCAAAAACCTGGACAAGGTGATCCGGATGGCGGAGACGGCCTCCATCCCCGGTCTCTGTTCCCTGATCGATGCAAACGCCGAGCACCTGACCGAGACCTTTCTCCAGGCCCGGATGCAGCAGGCCAAGGCAGTCGACGATGTCCTGGGCCGGATGATTTGAAGACCGCCGGTTGACCGCACTGGGGCCAATGGTTACTATGACCGCATGACGAACCAACGTAAAAGAAACCTATTACTGCTGGCGCTTTTTGCTCTGTGGTGCGCTGTCCTTTTGTTCCGGCCTGTTGCCCCCAGCCCCGGTTGAGCCAGTCTGATCGCACCGCCGGTCGGCGGTCCGCCTTGCCCTCTGCCGCAGGTAGCAAGCCCAACCCCATCCTATTAAGGAGTCAGAAATCATCATGCTGTTAACCGTCTTGAAATATATTGAAGAAAAGCATTACTGCCCCCATTGCAGCGGCGATCTCAAACTGTGTCACGCGCCGCCGGTGCATGTTGGGGACGGGCTGGGTTGGGGCTCGGAGTTTTTGTTTGTCTGTCTCAATGATGAATGTCCGCTTTTTGTCAAAGGATGGGAGTATATCGAGAATCAGTACGGGCATGTCGGCTCCTATCGCTACATGGAGATTCCTGATTCCAAGGAAAGTTATAATATGATGGTCGTCGGTAAAGATGCTTTTACCGGCAGTCTCGTCGATGTTGAGGCCCTCAAGCAGCAGAGTGTGCGTTACCAGCGGCTGCAAGAAGCGCTTGCAGCCCTGGAACATTGTGTCGAGCGACAGGAGTTGGAACCGGTGCTCACCGTCTTGCTCGACGACTCGGCCTCGATCGATAGCCGACAACGGGCGGTAAAGCTGCTGGAACCATTGAATGACATTGCCTGTATCGAGCCCTTGCGCAATCATGTTTTTACAATCCCCCATCTGAAGGAAGAGGTAAAACGGGCAATCGGCAAGGTGCTGGCCGCAAATTTCCTCAAGGAATGCCCCTACTGCGCTGAGTTGATCAAGGCGAGGGCAACGGTCTGCAAACACTGTCAGCGAGAGTTGACGGCCTGACTTTCTGCTTGCGAAAAAGACGGCGTACGGGTATAAAAGCGCTCGATTGCGTGGTGGGCGTAGCTCAGCTGGTGGTAGCACCGGGTTGTGGCCTCGGAGGTCGTGGGTTCAAGTCCCATCGCTCACCCCATTTGTACATTTAAAGCAGTCCGAAGAAATACATAAACCCGCTTCCTTTGTAGGAAAGCGGGTTTTTTGTTGTCCAGTCACGGCTGCCAAAATTTACGGATATCCATCCAAGAAATGTGTTGGATCGTGCGAGAGGATTATTCCTGATTGGTTTGATTTTCTTGAGTTTTTTATCGCGAAACATCAAATAGGCGTATAAGGTGAGCAGGTTTGAGCTAAAATTCTGTTGATAAAACACCAAAGGATGCATCAGGATGCTGAAGCCATGACTAAGTCTGAGGCACAGACTCGATCTGACCTTATTGACCAACAATTGGTGCTGGCCGGTTGGGACGTGAATGATCCTATCCAGGTCATCCAGGAGTTCGATATCCTGACGGAGCCATCATTTGCCACGGCTGAACCCGCTTCCCCCTATGCAGGCCACCAGTTCAGCGATTACGTCCTGCTGGGAAAAAACAGCAAACCCCTTGCCGTGGTTGAAGCCAAGAAAACAAGCAGAGATCCGGCTCTCGGCCGGGAACAAGCCAAACAATACTGCACCCATATCCGCAAGCACCTGGGCTGCGAACTCCCCTTTTGTTTCTACACCAACGGGCTCGAAACCTTTTTCTGGGATCTGGGCAACCACCCTCCTCGCAGAGTGGTGGGCTTTCCAACCCGCGACGACCTTGAGCGATTCCAGTACATCCGCCGCAACCGCAAGCCGCTCACCCAGGAACTCATCAACACGGCCATCGCCGGTCGTGATTACCAGATTCGCGCCATCCGTGCGGTTCTTGAAGGCATCGAGCAAAAAAAACGCGATTTTCTCCTGGTCATGGCCACCGGTTCCGGCAAAACCCGCACCTGCATCGCTCTGGTTGACGCCCTCATGCGGGCCAGTCACGCCGAGAAAATCCTTTTTCTCGTTGATCGCATCGCGCTCAGGGAACAGGCGCTTGCCGCCTTCAAGGAACATTTGCCCCATGAACCGCGTTGGCCCAATGTCGGAGAAAAGCTGGTCGCCAAGGATCGTCGCATCTATATCGCCACCTATCCCACCATGCTCAACATCATCCGGGATACGGCGCAGCCACTGTCACCCCATTTTTTTGATTGCATCATCATCGACGAGAGCCATCGCTCCATCTACCATACCTATGGTGAGATTCTCGACTATTTCAAAGCCATCACTCTGGGCCTGACCGCCACCCCCACCGACATCATCGACC
The DNA here is from genome assembly GCA_038318785.1 of Desulfobulbales bacterium. Classification (GTDB taxonomy): domain Bacteria; phylum Desulfobacterota; class Desulfobulbia; order Desulfobulbales; family Desulfobulbaceae; genus Desulfobulbus. The sequence goes on from JBBQCO010000003.1 coordinate 49,883, forward strand.
ACAACACTTTTATCCTGTTCCACTGCGACGACGGTCTCCCCACCTTTGCCTACACTTTCGAGGAGGCGGTCAACAACATCCCGCCGTATCTCTGCAATTTTCAGGTGATGAAAATTCAGACCCGGTTCCAGATGGAAGGCATCAGCAAGCGCACCATCACTCTCGAAGATCAGAAAAAGCTCCTCCTGGAAGGTAAGGAGATCGAAGAGATCAACTTCGAAGGTTCGCAGCTGGAAAAGCAGGTGATCAACAAGGGCACCAACACCCTGATCGTCAAAGAGTTCATGGAGGAATGCATCAAGGACGCTAATGGGGTTCTCCCCGGCAAGACCATCTTTTTTTGCTCTTCCGTGGCTCATGCCCGCAGGATCGAAGTGATCTTCGATGCGCTTTATCCGCAGTATCACGGGGAATTGGCCAAGGTGCTCGTTTCCGACGATCCTCGTGTCTACGGCAAGGGCGGCCTGCTCGAGCAGTTCACCCTCAACGACATGCCCCGTGTGGCCATCAGCGTCGATATGCTCGATACCGGCATTGACGTCCGCGAAATCGTCAATCTGGTGTTCGCCAAACCGGTTTATTCGTACACTAAATTTTGGCAAATGATTGGACGCGGCACCCGATTGCTGGAAACAAGCAAGCCCAAGCCCTGGTGCCTCGAAAAAGAGGTTTTTCTCGTACTCGACTGCTGGGACAATTTCGAATATTTCAAACTCACCCCCAAAGGCAAGGAGCTGCCGCCGCAACTGCCCTTGCCGGTGCGACTGGTTGGCTTGCGTCTCGACAAGATCGAAAAGACCATCGACGCTGATCTGCCGGAAATTGCCTCCCGTGAAATTATCAAACTGCGCCGCCATATTGATGATTTGCCGGGAAATTCGGTGGTGATCAAAGAGGCGGCGACCGCCCTCAATCGGCTTGCAGAAGAAAACTTCTGGATCAACCTGAACCATCAAAAACTCGAATTTCTCCGCACCGAAATCAAGCCCCTGTTCCGCACCCTTTCCGAAGTTGATTTCAAGGCAATGCGCTTCGAGCGCGATGTGCTGGAATACTCGTTGGCCCGGTTGCGCGACGAGAAAAGGAGGGCGGAAACACTAAAAGATGGGATTGTGGAGCAGATCGGCGAGTTGCCCCTCTCTGTGAGTTTCGTCCAGGTGGAAGAGTCGTTGATCCGGGCCAGTCAGACCAATCACTTCTGGGCCAAGGCGGATGAAGATGCCTTGGATGAGCTCACCACCCGGCTTGGTCCGTTGATGAAATTCCGAGAACAGACCACCGGTCCCGGCCCAATCCACCTCAATCTGACCGATGCGCTCCATCGCAAGGAATGGGTGGAGTTTGGGCCGCAGCATGAAGCGGTGCATGTCAGCCGCTACCGGGAGATGGTCGAGGCGCTGATCAATGAGCTGACCACCCGGCACCCGGTGCTGATCAAAATAAAAAGCGGTGACGAGATCACTCCCACAGAAGCGCAGGAGTTGGCGGAACAGTTGCACGCCGAGCATCCCCATATCACCGAGGACCTGCTGCGGCAGGTCTACAAAAACAGCAAAGCGCATTTCATCCAGTTCATCCGTCACATCCTCGGCATCGAACACCTGAAAAGTTTCCCGGAAACGGTCACCGAGGCCTTTATCCTTTTCATTGGTCGGCACACCAACCTCAGCCGCCGCCAACTCGACTTCCTCGACCTCCTGAAAAATTTTCTCATCGAGCGCGAAAAATTGGACAAAAAAGATCTAATCAGCGCCCCCTTTACCGTCATCCACCCGCAGGGTATTCGCGGCGTGTTCAGCCCGGCCGAGATCAACGAGATCCTCCAGTTCACTGAACGGCTGGCGGCTTAAGGTCATGAACCACGAAAATCACGAAAGGCACGAAAAGGTATTTTTCAAAGAAGAGAGCTACCTGATTCAAGGCGCCATCTTCGAGGTATACCGAGAGATGGGCTGCGGCTTTCTCGAAGCCGTGTATCAGGAGTGCCTGGAAAAGGAATTGCACCTGCGCGGTATCCCTTTTGTCGCTCAACCGGAACTTGCATTGAGCTACAAAGGGGATCGTTTGCGGCTGGCCTACAAACCGGATCTGATTTGCTATGGGCAGATCATTGTCGAACTGAAAGCCGTCAAGGAAGTCGCTGCTGAGCACAAGGCCCAAGTGCTCAACTACCTCAAAGCAACCGGCATGAAGCTTGGATTGCTCGTCAATTTCGGCACCTATCCCAAGGCAAACATCATCCGATTAGCCCTCTAGCACTTTCGTATTTTTCGTGCTTGAAGACCATGAACCACGAAAGGCACGAAAAGCACAAAAAAGTATTGTTCAAGGAAGAAATCTGCCGGATTCAAGCCGCCAATTTCGAGGTATACCGAGAGATAGGTTTGGGATCACTCCAATCGATGTATCCGGAGTGTCTGGAGCAACCTTACCCGTTTAACCCTTTACCTTTCGTGTTGTTCGTGTCTTTCGTGGTCAAATAAAAGGAACTCCCATGCTGCAAAACAACCCCGAAATCAAAAGCAAAATCGACCAGCTGTGGAACAAATTCTGGTCCGGCGGTATCTCCAACCCGCTCACCGCCATCGAGCAGATCACCTATCTGCTGTTCATGAAGCGGCTCGACGAACTCGACCAGAAAAAGCTGGCCGATGCCGACTTCACCGGCGAGCCCTATACCTCCAAATTCGAAGGACAATGGATACCACCGGAATACCGCGCTAAAGCAAGGGAAGACGACAGCCAAAAAGAGAGCGACAAACGCCGGGCCGATGCCAAGATTTATGAAATCGACAAGCGCACCTTGCGCTGGAGCGAATTCAAGCGCATGCAGGCCGAAGAGATGCTCCAGCACGCCCAGACCAAGGTTTTCCCCTTCCTCAAGGACATGAACGGGACCGAAAGCAACTTCACCCACCATATGCGAAACGCCGTGTTCATCATCCCCAAACCGAGCCTGTTGGTGGAGGCAGTCAAGACCATCGACGAGATCTTTGAGGTCATGGAAACAGACTCTCGGGAAAAGGGGCAGGCCTTTCAGGACATCCAGGGCGATATTTACGAGATGCTCCTTTCCGAGATCGCCAGCGCCGGCAAAAACGGGCAGTTCCGCACCCCGCGGCACATCATCAAGCTGATGGCCGAGTTGGTGCGTCCGCAACTCGGCCACCGCATTGCTGACCCGGCCTGCGGGACCGGCGGCTTTTTGCTCGGCGCCTACCAGTACATCGTCACCCAATTGGCCATCAAGGCCGGCACCAACGACCTGCGGCCCGATGAAGACGGTTTTATCCGCACCTCGGTGGCGGCTGGGTATACCGAAAAGGCGCAGGCCATTCTGCAAGCCTCCCTCTACGGTTACGACATCGACAGCACCATGGTCCGCCTGGGATTGATGAACCTGATGATGCACGGCATCGACGAGCCCCAGATCGACTACAAGGACACCCTCAGTAAGAGTTACCTCGAGGAAGCCGAGTACGACATCGTCATGGCCAACCCGCCCTTCACCGGCAGCATCGACAAGGGAGACATCAATGAAAACCTGACCCTTGCCACCACCAAGACCGAGCTGCTCTTTGTCGAGAACATCTACCGCCTGCTCAAAAAGGGTGGCACTGCCTGCGTCATTGTGCCGCAAGGGGTGCTGTTCGGCTCCGGCAAGGCTTTCAAAGACCTCCGGGAAAAATTGGTGACGCGCTGCGACCTCAAGGCCGTGATCACCATGCCCAGCGGCGTGTTCAAACCCTACGCCGGGGTCAGCACCGCGATTCTGCTTTTCACCAAGGTTTGGGGTCCGAAGGACAAGGTGACCCGACCAGCCACGGAATCGGTCTGGTTTTACGAGATGCAAGCCGATGGGTATTCGTTGGACGACAAGCGCACCAAGCAGGAAGGGGTTGGCGATTTGCAGGATATTGTCGCCCGATTTCATGCCCGCAACGATGAAACCGGGAATGACCGCACCCGGAAATGCTTTCTCGTGCCCCGCGTTGAGATTGAGGATGAAGGGTATGACCTGTCGCTCTCCCGGTATAAGGAGGATGTGTTTGAGGAGGTGGCTTATGAGGCTCCGGGGGTGATTTTGGGGAGGTTGTTGGTGGGGGAGTTGGGGGAGGAGTTTTTTAACCACGAAAGACACGAACAACACGAAAAGGTTTTGGAGGGGGCGAAGAGCGGGATTGTGCGGGAATTGCTGGAGTTGCGGGGGATGATTGGATGAAAATGCTGCAACTCCATACCGTTACGAAAATAATTGCCGGGCAATCTCCGCCGTCATCAACATACAATTCTACGGGAGATGGGTTACCATTTTTTCAAGGTAAAGCTGATTTTCAAGAGAAATTCCCAACGGTTCGTATGTGGTGCAACAGCGCGAAACGGAAAGAAGCCAAACCCGGTGACATTCTGATGTCAGTTCGTGCGCCCGTTGGTTCTGTAAACTTTTGCGACCGGAAATCAATTTTAGGCCGAGGGCTATCGGCGATTAGAGCGGGTTCGAGGATAGACTCTGAATTTCTCTACTACTTCTTGAAATCGAGCGAACAGTCGATAGCAAAACTCGGTACAGGCTCTACATTCAAAGCCATTACACAGGAAACACTCAAAAAAATAGAAATCCCCCTCCCGCCATTCGACGACCAAATACGCATTGCCCATTTGCTCGGCAAAGTGGAAGGGCTGATCGCCCAACGCAAACAACACCTGCAACAACTCGACGAACTCCTCAAAAGCGTCTTTCTGGAGATGTTTGGTGACCCGGTGCGTAATGAGAAGGGGTGGGACACTTCCGATTTTGAAAATATCCTTTCTGATTTAAGAAATGGCCTATCACCTTCCAAAGGCGGCAGCGAAAAAGGATGTGTGTACACGTTATCAGCTATAACTGGTCAATGTTTCAAGGAAATCTACAAGGAAGATACGTTTTCTCAGATTCAAGATAAATATTTTCCGAAAGAGAATGACTTTCTTATCTGTCGTGGTAATGGCAACAAAAAGTTAGTTGGTAAAGGGTATTTTTTCACAGGGAAGAGCTCAAACATTATTTTCCCGGATACAATAATTGGCGTTTCGATAGCGCCTAATACTATCAACAGCCACTTTCTTGAGTCGTTATGGAAAACACGATTCATTAGGCTGCAAATCGAGAATAATGCGAGAACTACAAATGGAGCGTACAAGATAAATCAGGAGGTAATAAAAAAGATCAAAATAATCTTTCCTCCTTCAAATCTCCAAGACCAATTTGCCGCCATCGTTGAAAAGGTCGAAAGCCTCAAAACCCGCTACCAGCAAAGCCTTGCCGACCTGGAAACCCTCTATGGTGCGTTGAGTCAGAAGGCGTTCAAGGGCGAGCTGGATCTGTCGCGGGTGCCGCTGACGGCAAGGGAATTGGACCACCGGAACCAAGCAAGTGAAGCTGTGGAGGCGGTCGTGCCATGAAGAGCCGCGACCAAAAGCTGATCCGCAATTCGACGACGGAGTTTTTGTTGTACACCACGCCCAATGGCAAGGTGAAGGTGGAGATTTTTCTGAAAGATGAAAACATCTGGCTGACGCAGGAACGCATTGCCCAACTGTTCGGGGTGCAGCGCCCGGCCATCACCAAGCACCTGAAAAACATCTTTGAATCTGGTGAGTTGCAGGAGGGAGTGGTCAGTTCCGTTTTGGAACAGACCACTCCGCACGGCGCGATAGAGGGCAAAACGCAAACCAAAGCCGTCAAGTTCTACAATCTGGATGCCATCATCTCCGTCGGTTACCGGGTCAATTCGCTACAAGCGACACAGTTTCGTATCTGGGCAACGGAGCGCTTGAAAGAATACATCATCAAGGGCTTCACCATGGATGATGAACGCCTGAAAAACCCCACCCGCATTTTCGGTGAGGACTATTTCGAAGAGCAGCTCGCCCGGATCCGGGATATCCGCTCTAGCGAACGACGCTTCTACCAAAAAATCACCGACATCTACGGCCAGTGCAGCGCCGACTACAACAAGGACGCCGAGGAGACCCAACGCTTCTTTGCCACGGTCCAAAACAAACTCCACTGGGCCATTGCCAGGCAAACGGCGGCAGAGATTATCCGCAACCGGGCGGATAGCCTGAAATCGAACATGGGGCTGACTTCCTGGAAAAATGGTCCCGCAGGCCCCATCCGCAAACCGGATGTTTCGATTGCGAAGAACTATTTGAATGAAGAGGAATTGGATAGCCTAAACCGGATTGTGACCATGTATCTCGACTATGCCGAAATCCAGGCCCAGAAGCGGAAAGTGATGAACATGCGGGACTGGATTCAGAAGCTGGATGCCTTCCTTCAGTTCAATGAACGAGAAATTCTGCATCATTCTGGCAAGGTCAGCGCCGAGATAGCCAAAAGTTTTGCCGAGTGCGAATTCGAGAAATACAGCCTTGCGCAGGATCAGCTCTTTGAGAGCGATTTCGACAAGGTGATGAAGCAGATCGAGTCCTCCGGTACGAAGGGAGGCGAGAAATGAACGGCAGTAATTCTACCTGTCAGCATCCCTACACCATCACTCCTGTCATTGTGTATCTGGGTGCCCGGATTAGTGAAGCGATAGGGCGTTTGACCGTGCTCAGCGATCAGTCCAGGGCGCTGCGACGCATCAACCGCATTCTGATGGCCGGGCTCACTGGCTCCTCCAGGGGCTTTGTCACTGAAACAGGAAGCGATTCCGAACAAATAATCCTGGGATTTGCAAAGCTTCAGTCTAAACGGGTAATTGGAGAAATCCAATTACCTGTTTTTTTGTCCGAGGGGCTGTTATAAAGACAAGTATGTCGACGAGAGGGGCAGTGTTTTCGAGATATATATCTCCTCTTCTTTTTTTGGCCTGATGACTCCTTGGTCATCCAGTCGACGACTCAAGAACCCTCGGGCCTGACTCGGTACAGAATTTTCCGGTGCCACTTCTTGGGAGCATATTTGAAATCTGAGAGTTGCCCCTGGTAATCAATTGGATTTATCATTTGTTGATGCAAAATAGATTTTCTTTTTGACTTCGAATTTTGTAGATATACCAATCACTTTTAAAGTTTTGTTTCGCATAACGGCGGGTTTGTATCAATGTTGTTGATCAGGGGGCGTGGAAACAGGGTAATGTTCCGTTTCTCCATTCAAAGAGAAAGAAGGTGGAAAAGGTAATTACCCGGAAAAGGGTATTTGGAGCTGAGGGCTGCAACAATTGACCTTCGGCGCTTGCATGAATTGTATCAATTGAACTTATTAAAGTGGGTGGGGGCTGTCGATGAGGATTTCGGCAGGCTGAGGTGCGGTATCCAAGTTAAGGAAAGAAACGATGAAAGAGACCAAATACAGCATTTGCGGGATGTGCGCCGTGCGCTGTCCGATAACGGTGCAGGTGGAAGACGGCAAACCTGTCTGGATCGAAGGCAATAGCCACGATGGCGGCATGGGCCGCAGTCTCTGCGCCAAAGGTGGAGCCGCCTTTGCTCAGCGTCTGGACAAGCAACGCCCCACAGCACCGCTCCTCCGCATGGGGCAACGCGGCGATGGGCAGTGGCGGGAAGCCTCCTGGGATGAAGCCTATGAGTACATCACCTCCCGCCTCAACACCATCATTGCCGAGCACGGTGGCCGTTCCATCATGTTTTCCGATCGCGGCGGTCCTTTTGCCGACCTGCGTCAGGCCTTTGTCAAGGCTCTGGGATCGCCCAACTACATTAACCACGACTGTACCTGCGGCCGGAACGTGCATCACGCCTCCAAGTCAGTGTACGGTCTGGGGCGTAAGGATTTTGCCTACGATTACGAAAACGCCCGCCATATCGTCCTGTTTGGCCGGAACATTACCGAATCCCTCAAGGTCAAGGAAGTGAAAAGCTTCCTCAAGGGCATCAAGAACGGGGCTCGGGTCACCTATATCGACCCGCGTGCTTCGGTGACCGCCGGCAAGGCCAGTCGCTACTGGCAAATCAAGCCGGGGACCGATTATGCCCTGCTGTTGGGCATTGCCCACTGTCTCGTCTACAACAACTATTACGATCTTGAATTTGCAGAAAAATATATCAACGGGCTCTCCGAGTTCAAAACCTTCCTTGGCCCCTACACCCCGGAGTGGGCAGCGGGTGAAACCGGCATCAGCGCCAACGAAATCGAGGCCTTCTGTCGGGAGCTCAATCAGGACCGGCCCAAGGTGATCATTCATCCCGGCTGGATGCTGGCCCGGTATCGCGATTCCTTTCATGCCTCTCGGATGATCCACATCCTCAATGCTCTTCTGGGCAGCATCGAGCAACCCGGCGGGCTTTTCTATCCCAAGGGACCCAAGGATGCAGGCAAATCGGGCTTGAAAAGTCTGGCCGCTCTCGTCCCAGCGGTCAACGAAGAACGGGCGGACGGCTGCGGCACCCGTTATCCCCAGTGGGACAAGGGGGCGGGAATGCTCCAGACTGCCTACGAGGCCATCGATTCCGGCAGTCCTTATCCGGTCAAAGCCTATTTTGTCCATCGTCACAATCCCTTCATCGCCCTGCCCGACACCAAGGAGCAGCGGCGGATCCTCGACAAGCTCGACCTGATCGTGGCGGTCGATGTCAATTTCAGTGAAACCGCCTGGTTTGCCGATGTCATCCTGCCGGAAAACACCTTTGTCGAGCGCGACGATATCCTGCGCACCGAAAAGGGGCTGAAACCCGGATTCGGCCGGCGGCAGCAGTGTGTCAAGCCGCTGAACAACACCAAGGCCGGTTGGGAGATCTACATTGACCTGGCCAAACGGATGGGCAAGGGGGACAGCTTTCCTTTCAATTCCATCGAGGATATCTGGCAGTATCAGTTGCAGGACACCGGCCTGTCGGTCGCCGATTTCGACGCCAAGGGGTTTGTCAAGCTGAGCAGCCAGGCCATCTGGTATGATCGGGACAAGCTCAAATTCGGCACCGAATCAGGAAAAATCGAGATCATCAACCAGAAATGGGAGGCCATGGGCATCCCTTCATTACCGCCTTACGAGGCCCCGGAACAGCCGCCGGAAGGCAGCTTTCGCCTGCTGTTTGGCCGTAACGGCTATCAGGCCCACGGTCAGCATCAGAACAATCCGATCCTCTGCGAACTGCTTGATGTCAACAAACTGTGGATCAACACCGCAGCTGCCAAAAAACTGGGTATCAAGGACGGTGACCAGGTGCTGGTGACCGCTGGCGACGAGCAGGGGAAGATTGCCGCCTATGTCACCGACCTGATTCATCCCGAGGCTGTCTTTATGCTCCATGGTTTTGGCACCGATGTGCCCGCCAAGAAACGATCGTTTGGCAAGGGGCTGGCCGATCAGATGTACATGCAGGGCAAGCTTAAAGAGTGGGACAAGGCCGGCGGCGGTCTCAACCTTGCGGAAAGTTTCGTCACCGTTACCCCGGTTTAAACGCAGGAGAACCAAAATGAGCAAATATATCGTTACCCAGAACGTGGCCGACTGCATCGGATGCCGGGCCTGCGAGGTCCACTGCAAGGATAAAAACAATAGCGGCCCCGGCGCCTTCTACTGCCGGATGATCGAGGTCACCTCGACCGAAAGCCCATTGCCGCGGATCGACTTCGTCTATCTCTCCTGCTTTCACTGTGAAAAGGCCTGGTGCGTCGATGCCTGTCCCACCGGGGCCATGCGTCGCCGCGAAAAAGACGGTATCGTCTATGTCGACGCCAAATCCTGCGTCGGCTGCAAGGCCTGCATCACCGCCTGTCCCTGGACCGTGCCCCAGTGGAATCCGGAAAACGGCAAGGTGGAAAAGTGTGACCTGTGCATGGACCGGATCGATGAAGGGCTGGAACCGGCCTGCGTCACGAAATGCACCACCGGCTGCTTGAGCTTCACCACCCCGGCCGAGGCCTCACAGGCCGCCCGGCAAGTCTATGCCGAGCAGCTGTTGCAGAATCGGCGCTAAACGGAGTACGGATTATGGACGCCATACCCAGGGAATATCTCGGCATTCTGCTGCTCCTGATTTTCGGTGTTCTTTTCGGGGTGCTGACCCTTTTCCTGGGCCGGTTTTTCCGATTGAGCCGGCCGTACCCGGAGAAGCTGATCGCCTACGAATCGGGCAATGAACCGACCGAAGCGCCGCGCATGCGTTTTTCAGTGAAATTCTACCTGATTGCCATCCTTTTTGTGGTCTTCGATGTCGAAGCCATCTACCTCTACCCCTGGGCCGTCAGTTACGACCGGTTGGGCCTTTTTGCCCTGGTGGAGATGCTGCTGTTCATCGCACTGCTTCTGGTCGGTTACGTCTATGCCTGGAAAAAGGGGGTCCTGCAATGGGAGAAATAAGCGATCCGTCCATGGTCAAGCTGGAAGAGGGGGTACGCTATATCCCCGGCGCCAACGCCATCCTGGGGCCGCTCAATAAACTGGTCAACTGGGGGCGGGCCGGCTCGATCTGGCCGGTGACCTTTGGTTTGGCCTGCTGTGCCATCGAGATGATGGATGCCGGGGCCTCGACCAACGATCTCGACCGCTTCGGTATTCTTTTTCGCGCCAGTCCCCGGCAGGCCGACTGCATGATAGTGGCCGGTACCTTGACTAAGAAGATGGCGCCGGTGCTACGCCGGGTCTATGACCAGATGCCCGAACCCCGCTACGTAATGGCCATGGGGAGTTGTGCCTGCAGCGGCGGCGTCTTTGAAACCTACGCAGTGACCCAGGGCGTCGATCTGATTATCCCGGTGGATGTCTATGTTCCTGGTTGCCCCCCCCGGCCCGAGGCCCTGATGGAAGGCTTTCTCAAATTGCAGGAAAAGATTCTCAAGGAGCAGTTCCGATGGAGTCAATGGCGATAGCCGAACGGCTGCGGGCCGAGTTCCCCGATGAGATTATAAGCAGCTATTCGAACCAGGGCCAGGTAGCGGTGATTCTTCGAGCTGGCCGGATTGTTGATATTCTCCGCTGGCTGCGCGACACCGATGATTTGCAAATGAACCATCTGCGCTCACTCTGCGGGGTGGATAATGTTCGGCGCAAGGACCCCGGTTTGTCGCGGTTCGAGGTGGTCTACAACCTCTATTCCATCCCCCATCGTCACGAAATTCGCCTTCGGGTTGAGCTGGGTGACAAAGATCCTGCCATCGATTCGGTGGTCGGCCTCTGGGTCGGGGCCGATTGGCTGGAGCGGGAAACCTTTGATCTGATGGGCATCCGCTTCAACGGCCACCCTGATCTGCGGCGGGTGCTCCTGCCTGAAGACTGGAAAGGGCATCCCCTGCGCAAAGACTATCCGCTTAAAGGCAAGGAAGAGTGGGCCGGTTTGACCGAACTGCTGGAAAAGGTCAAGGAGCTGGATCAGTTCGGCTTTGATCCGGCAGGACATGCGCACGGCCAAAGCGAACCTAACGAGGAGGATGAGCCATGACCTCGCCGATCAAGCAGACTCTCGAAGTTCCGGTGGCCGACGGCGAAGGCGAACGCTATTCCCTGCGCATGGGGCCGCAGCATCCGGCTACCCACGGGGTGCTCCGGGTCGATCTCGAACTGGATGGCGAAACCATCATCGAATGCAAACCCCAGGTGGGCTATCTCCATCGCGGCTTTGAAAAGCTGGCGGAAAACCGGACCTACGCCCAGGCCCTGATTCTCACCGACCGGCTGGACTACATCGCGGCCATGGCCAACAATGTCGGCTACTGTTTAGCCGTGGAAAAACTACTCGGCATCTCGGTGCCGCTGCGGGCCCAGTACATCCGAACCGTGGTTTGCGAGATGTCGCGCCTCTGCTCGCATCTGTTGTGGCTGGCCACCCATGCCCTGGACATCGGGGCAATGACCGTTTTTCTCTACTGCTTCCGTGAACGTGAGATTTTACTCGATCTGTTCGAGGAGCTGTGCGGGGCACGCCTGACCTTCTCCTATCCCAGGATCGGCGGCGTCCGTCAGGATGTTACCTCGCATTTTATCGATGAGTTGCAACGGTTCCTCGACATCTTCCCCTCGAAAATCGAAGAGTATGAAACCCTGATCGACACCAACCGCATCTGGCTGAAACGCACCGTCGGCGTCGGCAAGCTCACCGGCGAGGAGGCCCTGGCCCTTGGCCTCACCGGCGCCTGTTTGCGCGGCTCCGGCGTTGACTACGATCTGCGCAAACACCAGCCCTACGACGCCTACAATCAGGTGGAATTTGAGGTGCCGCTGGGCAGCGACGGCGATATCTATGCCCGCTACCGCTGCCGCATGGAAGAGATGCACCAGTCGGTCCGCATTATCCAGCAGTGCATCGATCAACTGCCCCCCGGTCCGATCATCGGCCCGGATGCCCCGGATCTGGTCATGCCCAACAAGGTTCCGGCTCGAATCGAGGCCGGCAGCAGCGCCTACGGCACCGGCCTGATCAAACTGATCCGCGACCGCACCCCTTATCTAACCGGCGATGTCTACGTGGCCACCGAGGTTCCCAAGGGTGAACTGGGTTTTTATTTCATTTCCGACGGCAACAACCGCCCCTACCGGATGCACATCCGCTCCCCCTCGTTCATTCATATTGGGGCACTGGCCGCGATTGCCAAAGGCGAATTGATTGCCGATCTGATCGCCAATATCGGCAGCCTGGACGTGGTTCTGGGCGAATCCGACCGGTAACGTTCTTGCCGGCAACCGGTCTTTCTGCACACCGAGGAACAGAATGAACATTCTTCTCATGCTCATGTGGATCATCATCCTCTTTGCCGTGGTCATGCTCCATGTGGCCTATGCGACCTATTTTGAGCGCAAGATCATTGGCCATATGCAGGTCCGCCTAGGTCCGATGCGGGTCGGCTGGCACGGGCTGCTCCAGCCCATTGCCGATGGGGTTAAATCCTTTTTCAAGGAAGACATCATCCCGACCAATGCAGACCGGCCCACCTTTTTGGCCGCGCCGATCATCTGCCTGGTGGCGATGATGACCTCGCTGGCGGTGCTGCCCTTTGCCAAGGGATGGGTCCTGGCGGATATCAACATCGGCCTGCTGTTCATTTTTGCCATGAGTTCGCTGGCCAGTTATGGGGTTGTTCTCGCCGGTTGGGCCTCAAACTCGAAATTTAGTTTCCTCGGTGGCCTGCGCTCCATGGCCCAGGTCATCAGCTATGAGATCAGTATGGGGCTGAGCTTGGTCGGGGTGATGCTGCTCTCGGGTTCGCTCAACTTAAGCGAGATCGTCGAAGCCCAGGGCAGCTCCATTCTGGGCATGTATCTCCTGCCCCAATGTGTCGGTTTTTTTGTCTTTTTCATCAGCATGCTGGCCGAAACCAACCGGGTGCCCTTTGATCTGCCCGAGGCGGAGACCGAACTGGTTTCCGGTTATGCCACCGAGTACAGCGGCATGCGCTACGCTATCTTTTTCATGTCCGAGTATATCGGCATGATGGTTATGGCCTCCATCGGCACGGTCTGTTTTCTCGGCGGCTGGAACGGCCCCTTTGCAGTGCCCTTTTTCCCGCCGCTCTGGTTCGTCCTCAAGGTCTACTTGTTTATGTTCCTCTTCATTTGGATACGGGCCACGCTGCCGCGCTATCGCTATGATCAGTTGATGGATCTGGGCTGGAAACTGCTCATTCCCCTGGCGCTGGCAAATATTGTCCTCACCGCCTGCCTCAAGGCGATGATCGGGTAAGGGGAGGGGAGAACTCAAAAAATATGCAGATTCAATACAAACCCAAACGCGGCTGGCTGGCGACCATTTTCCAGGTGGAGATTGTCCAGGGCATGACCCTGACGCTCAAGAAGCTCTTTTCCAAGCCGATCACCCGCCAGTATCCCGATGAAAAACCGCAGATCCAGGTTGGATTCCGTGGCCAGCACGCCCTGGTGCGCGACCCGGAGACCGGCAGAAGCAAGTGCATCGGCTGTATGCGCTGCGCCATGGCCTGTCCCTCGCGCTGCATCCGCATCCGCTCGCACAAGGACAAGGAGCCGGGCAGTCGCCGGGTGATCGACTGCTATCGGATCGAGTCTCTGCGCTGCGTCTATTGCGGCTACTGCGAAGAGGTCTGCCCGGTCAATGCCATTGTCCTGACTGAAGTCTATGAATACGGCTCTTACGATCGGCCTTCGCTCTACTTCACCATGGAGCAATTGCTGGCCAATTGGGACCGGTTCGCCGCCGGGATGGACCGGCCGGTTGAAGAATATGTCAATCCCTTCTGGCGGCCGCGCGGCCTGGCCGAGCGCGATCTGCCCGCCCCGAAGCGGCTGCCCGTCTCGCCCGAGTGGAGCGGCGAGCAGCAGGTGGTGGGACGAAAATGGCGGCAGCACCACGCGCCGGAACAATCCTAAAGAGGGGGCTGTCGATGTTTCTCCAGATCTTTTTTGGCTACTGCGCCCTGATGATCATTGCCAGCGGCATCCTGGCCATCAGCCTGCGTAACCCGGTCCACTGCGTGCTCATGGTCCTGGTGCTCTTTTTCCACATGGCCGGACTTTACCTGACCCTCAACGCCGAGTTCCTGGCGGCGGTGCAGATCATTGTCTATGCCGGGGCCATCCTGGTGCTCTACCTTTTCGTACTCTTCCTGGTCAGTTTGCGCGAGGAACTGCACCTGGACGCCTTTATTCCCAACGCCTGGGTGGGCAGGATTATCGCTGTTGGTCTGGCCTTGGCCCTGGTCTATGTCATACCCGCCTTCACCCTGGGCGAAAAGGGCACCTGGTCGACAGCAGCGATCAACGAACTGACCCATACCAAGGCCATGGGGCAGGAGATGTATACGACTTACCTGCTGCCTTTTGAGATCGCCGGTCTCATCCTGTTGGTGGCCTTGATCGGCGGTCTGGTGCTGGCACGACGGGACGAGGGCCAGATCGAGGAGGTCGAGACCCCGAGCGACCAGAAACCCCGCTCTCAAGCCGACCCCAAGGAGGTGACGCTGTGATTCCTCTTTCCTGGTACATGACCCTGGCCGCCATTCTGTTCTGTATCGGGGTCTGCGGTTTTCTCACCCGGCGCAATGTGATCATCATGTTTCTCTCCATTGAACTGATGCTCAACGGCGTCAATCTCAACCTGGTGGCGCTGAGTCATTTCCTCGACAGTCTACGCGGCCAGGCCTTCACCTTTTTCATCATCACCGTGGCCGCGGCCGAGGCCGCCATCGGGCTGGGCATCGCCATTGCGCTCTACCGAAGCAGGCGTACTGTGCACGTCGACACCATCAACCAACTGAAAGGATAACTGTTATGCCGGCTTCTTTGCTTGCCATACCGCTGCTGCCGCTGGCCTCCTTTGTCCTGACCCTGCTCTTGGGCAAGCGTTGGGGAACACGGGCGCATTGGTTGCCGATCGTCACGGTCCTGCTTTCCTTTGCCTGTGCCTTGGCCGCCTTTTTCCGGGTCCGCTCCGGCGAGATCATCAACCAGGATATCTACACCTGGATCGAGTCCGGCAACCTGAGCGTCTCGGTGGGCTTTCTTGTTGACCAACTGACTGCGGTGATGCTGATCGTGGTGACCAGCATCAGTTCCTTGGTGCACATCTATTCGGTGGGCTACATGAAAAGCGAGGAGGGCTACTACCGCTTTTTTGCCTACCTGAGCCTCTTTACCTTTTCCATGCTGATGCTGGTACTGGGCAACAATTTTCTCCAGTTGTTCTTCGGCTGGGAGGCCGTCGGGCTTTCCTCCTACCTGCTGATCGGGTTTTATTACGAAAAACGATCCGCCGCCGATGCCGGCAAAAAGGCCTTTATTGTCAATCGCTTCGGTGATTTCGGCTTTATCCTCGGCCTCTTTCTCATTTTTACCCAATTCGGCAGCCTCCATTATCAGGAGGTGTTCAGCCGAGTGGGTTCCCTGGACGGCCAGATGATTTCTCTCTTTGGCAGCCAGGTGAGTCTGGCCACGGTGATTGCCCTGTTGCTGTTTTGCGGGGCAATCGGCAAGTCGGCCCAGATTCCGCTCCATGTCTGGCTGCCCGACGCCATGGAGGGCCCGACCCCGGTCAGCGCCCTGATTCATGCCGCCACCATGGTCACTGCCGGTGTTTTTTTAGTGGCTCGCTGTAATCCGATTTTTGAGCTGTCCCACTTTGCCCTCAACCTGATCACCGTCCTGGGCGCGGTCACCGCCCTGTTTGCCGCCACCATCGCCCTGGTCCAGACCGACATCAAGCGGGTGGTCGCCTATTCCACGGTCAGCCAGTTGGCCTACATGTTTATCGGCTGCGGTGTCGGTGCCTATTCCGCCGGCATCTTCCACCTCTTCACCCACGCCTTTTTCAAGGCCCTGCTCTTTCTCGGCTGCGGCTCGGTCATCCTCGGCATGCACCACGAACAGGATGTCCGTTCCATGGGCGGCTTAAAACACAAAATGCCGATCACTTACTGGACCTTTCTCCTGGCCTCGCTGTCGATCTCCGGCATACCCGGTCTGGCCGGTTTTTTCAGCAAGGACGAGATCCTGCTCATGGCCTTTAATACTGAACTGGGTGCCGGAAAATTCGCCTGGGCCATCGGTACCCTGGTGGCCTTCATGACCGCCTTCTATTCCTTCCGCCTCTTTTTCCTCATCTTTCATGGGGAATTTCGCGGCACCGATCATCAGTGGGATCATTGCCATGAATCGCCGGCCGTGGTTACTGTGCCGCTGATGCTGCTGGCCGTCGGCGCCGTGGCCGCAGGCTGGTTCGGCGTGCCCACCATCCTCGGCGGCGACAATCACTGGGCCCATTTTTTAGAGCCGGTGCTCGGGCATCCCCATATCCATGTTTCCGGATTGACCGAGGGGCTGCTCATGGGCGGCTCGATTTTGGCCGGGGTCTGCGGCATCGGCCTGGCCTACTCTATGTACCGGCTCAAGCCCCATCTGCCCGGCATCCTGGCTGAGCGTCTCGCCTTTTTCTACCGGTTGCTGCTCAATAAATACTACATCGATGAGCTGTACAGCACGGTCATTATCAAGCCGACGCTCGCCTTCAGCCGCCGGGTGCTGCTGACCATCGTTGATCTGGCCTGCATCGAGGGGATCGTCAACGGCGTTCCCCGAGCGATCGGTGGTTTTTCCGAAAAATTGAGGCGGGTGCAGGACGGGCAGGTGTCGCATTACCTTGCCTGGATGGGGGGTGGCGCATTGGCGCTCCTCGTCGTTCTCTTGATCGGCATTTAACTCGAAACCCAACTCAGGAAGCGTCTCGATGTCCATACCTCTTCTCAGCACCCTGATCTTTTTTCCGATCCTCGGCGCACTCTCGCTGCTGATCGTCCCCAGGCAGCAGACAGCGACCATTAAGATCATGGCCCTGATTATCAGCATGGTCGAGTTTGTACTCTGCCTGCCGATCGTGATGCTGTTTGATAAAAGCACCTATGTGATGCAGTTCCGGGAGGTCCACCCCTGGATCACGGCGCTCAATATCAACTATGCCCTGGGCATCGACGGTATCAGTGTGCTCTTTCTTCTGCTCACCGCCCTGATTATCGTGCTGTCGATCCTGGTCTCCTGGGAAGCCATCACCACCAAGGTGCAGGAGTTTTTTGTCGCCCTGCTGATCCTGGAAGGGGCCATGATCGGCGTCTTCTGTGCCACCGACTTTTTCCTCTTCTACATTTTCTGGGAGGCCATGCTGATCCCGATGTTTTTGATCATCGGTGTCTGGGGTGGACCGAACCGGATTTACGCCACCGTCAAATTTTTCCTGTATACCCTGGTCGGCAGCCTCCTGATGCTGGTGGGCATCATCCTGCTCTATCAAAACGGCGGCCACACCTTTGATATCCTCAAACTGGCCGGGCAGCCCTATTCGCTTAAGCTGCAATTGATCCTCTTCTGGGCTTTTTTTGCCGCCTTTGCGGTCAAGGTGCCGATGTGGCCGGTGCATACCTGGCTGCCGGATGCCCATACCGAGGCTCCCGCCGCTGGTTCAGTCATCCTCGCCGGGGTGCTGATCAAGATGGGGGCCTACGGTTTTCTGCGCTTCTCCCTGCCGATCCTGCCCGATGCCACCCAACATATGATGCTGCCCATGCTCATCCTTTCAGTGGTCGCCATTGTCTACGGGGCAATCATCTGCCTGGCCCAGACCGATCTCAAGCGGTTGATTGCCTACAGCTCGGTCAGCCACATGGGTTTTGTCACCCTGGGCCTTTTTGCCCTCAACCAGCACGGGCTTGAGGGCGGGATCCTGCAGATGATCAATCACGGCGTGGTCACCGGCGCGCTCTTCCTCGCCATCGGCATGATTTATGAACGCACCCACACCCGTGAGATCGTGGCTTACGGTGGCCTGGCCTCGACCATGCCGGTCTTCGCCGGCTTCTTTCTCCTCTTTACCCTGGCGGCGGTGGGGCTCCCCGGTACCAACGGCTTTATCGGTGAATTTCTCATCCTGCTGGGCAGTTTCGAGCGGCAGCCCTGGACGGCGGTTATCGCCTCTTCGGGCCTGATTCTCGGAGCTTGGTACATGCTCTGGCTCTACCAGCGCATTTTTTTCAACGAGGTCAAGGAGAAAATGCACGGTCTGGTTGAGCTGAATCTACGCGAAATCCTAACGCTTGCGCCCATGGTTCTGCTCATTTTATGGATCGGCCTCTATCCCAATGCCCTGCTCGGCTTTCTCCACGTTTCCGTGGGGCATCTGCTGGATCAGGTGCATGGCGTGGGGCTGGCCGGACCGGTGGTCAGCACCCTCCTGCATCCTTGAACCCTGGATATTATTCCGTGATCTTGAAAGAGGAACGATCATGATCGAGACCGTGGCTGTCAACTGGACCGCCGTTGAACCCATCCTTCCGGAACTGCTGCTGATCGGCATCGGTGTGCTGCTGATCGGTTTTGATCTGTTCATGCCCCGCCAGCGGCAACTGCTGCCCTGGCTGATTGTGGTCGGCTGTCTCACTGCCCTGGCTATGATCCTGGGGTCGCGTCCGACCGTATCTTTTGGCGGCATGTTCCTCACCGACGGCTATGCCATGGTCTTCAAGGCCATCTGCTTGGGGGGCGTCATTCTGACTGCCTTGATGAGCGAGTCTTTTTGCCGGGTTATCGGCCTGCGCCAGGGTGAATATTACAGTCTGATGCTCTTTTCCCTGGTCGGCATGCTGTTGATGGCCTCGGCCGGCGACCTGATGGTGCTGTATCTGGGGCTGGAGCTGATGGCCTTGCCGGTGTACGCCATGGTAGGGCTGCACAAGCGGGAAAGCCGGACCAGCGAGGCAGCGATCAAATATTTCCTCATGGGCGGATTTGCTTCAGCCTTACTGCTGTTTGGCATGTCGCTCCTCTACGGACTGACCGGCACCACCGAAATTGCCCGGATCGCGGAATTGATCGGCGCCTCGCCGGTGAGCGTCAATCCGGCCCTGTTGGTCGCTCTGGGCCTGATGCTGGCCGGTCTCTGTTTCAAAGTGGCGGCGGCGCCTTTTCACCTCTGGACCCCGGATGTGTACGAGGGGGCGCCGACCATCGTCACCGCTTTTATGTCCGTTGGTCCCAAGGCAGCGGGGTTTGCGATCTTCGGCCGGGTCCTGTTCCTCGGTCTGCCTCAACTCCACGATCATTGGGGGCCGGTGCTGGCGGTGATTGCCCTGCTGACCATGGCCGTGGGTAACATCACCGCCCTCTGCCAGGACAGTCTCAAGCGGATGCTGGCCTATTCGGCCATCGCCCATGCCGGTTATGCCTTGCTTGGCCTCCTGTCAGGGACAACGGAGGGCATGGCCGCTACCATGACCTATCTCGTCATCTACCTGTTCATGAACATGGGAGCCTTTGCTATCCTCATGCTGCTGGCCACACCCGACAACCCTCACGAGTCCCTGGACGACTGCAAGGGGCTGGCGAGCCGCAATCCGGTGGCCGCTGCCCTGATGCTGGTGTTCATGTTTTCCCTGACCGGCATTCCGCCCACCGGCGGCTTCATCGGCAAGTTCTATCTGCTCAAAGCCGCCTTTGCCGCCGGCTATACCCTGACCGTGGTTCTGGCCGTGATTTTCAGCGCCATCTCCGCCTATTTCTATCTGCGGGTGGTCCGCTACATGTATATGCATGAGCAGGAGCAAACCGCTGGTCTAACGATCACCCGTGGCATGGCGACCGCCCTTGGTGTGTGTCTGCTTGGCGTTCTTGGGCTCGGTTTTTTCCCCGGTGCTCTTCTTGACTGGACAGTCGGTGCTCTCGCCGGGATGTAATTTTTTTTATTCGTCCAAAGGCCCCCCTCGCTAGAGTCCTATTCCCGGAAGTGGCAGACCCAAAAGGGTAGGGGGGCAACGCCGGAACCAATCAGTCTCTGGTTCGCCACTTGGAAATGGTTCTCTCGAGGATAAAAGTTAGCCTGCCGTCCCGAATGGCGCTCCCAACCTGAAGCAGAAGCGCCTGCCCCTTATTTCCCCCCTGTTGTTTTCCCCTACCCGTTACCCGCCAATTCCCCGTACTGCCCGTGTTGCCTTTTTCATCTTGACATTGTTATAAGTGTAACATATTTTATGTTCACTATGAATGATAAATGGATTCTCTTTTCGTATTCGATTCCTGCGGTCAACGCCAAAGCACGGATGCGCATCTGGCGGCGCATCTCGGCCACCGGTGCGGTGCAGTTGAAAACCGGCCTGCAGATTTTGCCCAACCGAGACGATCGCTTGGAAAACATCACCTGGTTGATCGGTGAGGTCCAAGCTCTGGGAGGTGAGGCCCTGGCGATACAATGCAGTCGGGTGGAGGGCATGGCCGATAGCCAGATCGAACACCTTTTCCAGGCGCAGATTGATCCGGAATTGGCTCAGGTCCAGGACGAGGCACGGGAAATCATGGCCGCTGCCTCCCAGGAGCAGTCTCAGGACTGGCGCAAGGAACAAGGAGTGGCTTTGCGCAAGCTGCGCAAGCGGTGCGAATCCCTGCGGGAGAGGGATTTTTTCCCCTCGGGCGCGGCGGCAAAGACTTTTGCCGTCCTCGACACTGTCGGGGAAAAGCTCCGCAACCCGGAGGTGCCGGCCGATCCCCAATCGAGGTTCGACCGATCCACCTACCTGGGCCGAACCTGGGTGACCCGAGCCCAGCCCTATATTGATCGGTTGAGCTGCTCTTGGCTGATCCGCCGCTTCATTGATCCGCAGGCGCCCCTCCGTTTTCTCCAGCCCGATGAGGTGGCAACGGCAGAGGAAATCCCCTTTGACATGACCGGGGCCGAATTTACCCATCAGGGTGAGTTGATCACCTTTGAAGTCATGACGCGCGGTTTTGGCTTACTCGACCCCCCGGTGCTCAAGATCGGCCATTTGGTTCGATCCATTGACGTTCAGGAAGGAGCCCTCTCCGATGACGCGGCCCTGCTGAAGACGCTGCTCGACGGCCTGATTGTCCTTTCCACAGACGACCAACAATTGGTGGAACGCGCGCTTTTGTTCTTTGACGCCCTCCATGCGGGCTATAAAAAATCAATCGAAGGCGAACCACAATGAGCGCCGCCTCCTTGCATTCCACCACAACCGCACCCTCTTTGTTTCGCACGCTCTGCTCCATCGGCTTTTTGGCCCGTTTTTCCTACGCTCTGGCGAGAAATCCGGTGCTGCCGCTCTTTGCCCTGGCCCTTGGGGCCGGTCCGGAAGGGATCGGCTTGGCGGTGGGTATCTCCACTGTCACCGGTATTTTGTTCAAGATGCCCTCCGGCGCTCTTTCCGATATCATCGGCCGCCGGCGGACCATGCTCGCCGGGCTGGTGGTTTTCGGCCTGATGCCTTTTGCCTACCTGTTTATCACCGAGTATTCGACCCTGGTCGTTGTGCGTTTCCTGCACGGTCTGGCCACTGCCATCTACGGCCCGGTAGCCATGGCCGTGGTGGCGGACGTGGCTGGCAATCGCAAGGGCGAGCTGCTCAGCTGGTTTTCCTCGGTCTGTATTGCCGGTACCCTGCTAGGCGCACCGATTGGCGGATATGTCCTTTTCCTGCTCGGCGGCAAAGGGGCAGCTGGTCTGGGCGAATTTCGGATGGTTTTTCTTTTGAGCGGCATAACCGGTGTTGCCGCTCTGGCGTTGGGACTCCACACCCTGCGTAATGGCGATAAACCATTGGCAGGCAAGGGCTTAACAGAGAGATGGCATCTTTTTGCCCGCGGCATCCGGGAGGTGGTGGCTGACAAGCGAGTCCTCATGACCTCTTCCATGGAAGGGATTCAGAACATCAGCATGGGAGCACTGGAGGCCTTTCTTCCGGTCTACGCTGTTTCCGTGGCCGGGCTCAACGTCTTCCAGGCCGGGTTGATCTGGGGTGTGCAGATCGTGGTTACGATGATCAGCAAACCCTTGATGGGTAAGGTCTCGGACCGCTGGGGGCGGCGACCGCTGATCGTTGCCGGGATGCTGCTCTGCGCCGTGCCCTTTGCCTGCATCCCGCATCTGACCGGTTTTGCCACCTTGATGCTTGCCGGCATGGTCTTTGGCCTGGGCGAAGCCTTTGTCACCTCATCCTCGGCGGCCATGGTAGCCGATTACTGTAAGGCCCAGCATTACGGGGCCGCCATGGGTGTCTTTGGCACAATCTTCGATGTGGGCCACGCCTCGGGCCCCATCCTCACCGGTTTGCTGGTGGCCACGATGGGCTACGGTCCGGCCTTTGCCCTTGTCGCCGCCCTGCTGATTGCCTCAATCCCTTTGTTTCTGATGACTGTGCGCGAAGAACCGCCACAGGATAACCTGTAACCTCAACCCAAACTGATCCTCTTAATCCAACAATAAGAAGGAGAACAGCCATGCCTGAATTGAATGTGCATATCCAATCGAGCCTCAACCGAACCGGCAAGGAATACCGCGAGGTCCACGAGTGGATCGATAACCCTGAAACCAAGTACGAGCGCCACGATTTTGCCCAGGTGCTGGAAAACGCCAAGATGTTCGCCGAACTCTACGGTGACGAGGCGGCGAAGGAATACGTCCTCCACCTGGTTGAGGACATGCATTGCCGCTTCAACAAGGTCCTGGGTGAACATCAGAAGCTGCACGCCGATTGTCTCAAGTATTTCGGCGCGTAATCGCATCAACCCT
Organism: Desulfobulbales bacterium; assembly: GCA_038318785.1. Taxonomy (GTDB): domain Bacteria; phylum Desulfobacterota; class Desulfobulbia; order Desulfobulbales; family Desulfobulbaceae; genus Desulfobulbus. The sequence continues at coordinate 72,857 of JBBQCO010000003.1, forward strand.
GGCTTGCATGACGCGAGCCTTTCCCAAGCATGGAAGAGGTGGCGGTATGGGACACGATGTTTCCTTTCGTGAGGCCCTCAAAGTGTGGACCCGCATCGGGCTGCTGAGCTTCGGCGGACCGGCAGGGCAGATCGCCCTGATGCACCGGATGCTGGTTGAGGAACGCAAATGGATTGGCAACGACCGTTTTCTCCATGCCCTCAACTACTGCCACCTCTTGCCTGGACCCGAGGCCCAGCAGTTGGCTATCTACATTGGTTGGCTTTTGCACGGCACCAAAGGGGGGCTGGCTGCCGGGTTGCTCTTTGTTATCCCCGGCATGCTGATCATCCTGGCGCTGACCGTTCTCTATGCGGGGTTCCACCAGGTTGCCGCGGTCCAGGCCTTCTTTTACGGGCTGAAACCGGCGGTTCTTGCCATCGTGGTCATGGCGGTCTTTCGTATCGCCGGCAAGGCCCTGAAAACGCCTTATCTGATGGGCCTGGCCGGACTTGCCTTCATCGCCATGTTTTTCTATCAAGCGCCCTTTCCCTTGGTCATTGTTGTTTCCGGACTCCTTGGCTATTTGGGGATGAGTTTCTGTCCTCAGTCCTTGGGCGCGGCCTGTCCCCAATGGATTTGCGGCAGCCAGGCCGTGGCTGAGCCTGGAAGTGAAGATGGAATCATAGATA